>DATEPK010000394.1:0-6830 GCA_035273245.1 Thermoleophilaceae bacterium | reverse complement strand
CATGAACCGCGATTCTGGCATCCGCACTACCGTTGGTGCGATGCGTGAATCGGTCCAGCCCATGGCGACCGAGCGCGGACTGGTCCTCGAGGCTCGCGACATCCGCAAGCGCTTCGGCGACCGCGAGGCGCTCAAGGGCGTATCGCTCGGGGCGACAGCGGGCGAGCTCGTGGCGATCATCGGGCCGAACGGCGCGGGCAAGACCACGCTGCTGTCGATCCTCGCGGGCATCCAGCGCCCCGACGGCGGCAGCGTGAGCCGCGCGCCTTCCGAGATCGGCTGGGTGCCTCAGCAGGCGGCGGTGTACGGCAAGCTCACCGTGGCGGAGAACCTGCGGTTGTTCGCCCGGCTCGAGAAATGCACTGACGTGGAGGCCGTGGTGGAGCGCATGCTCGTCCAGACCGGACTCGGCGACCGCCGGGACGACCCTGTGGCGGAGCTCTCAGGCGGCAACCGGCAGCGGGTGAACATCGCGATCGGGCTGCTCGCGGCGCCCGAGGTGCTGCTGCTCGACGAGCCCAGTGCGGCGCTCGACCCGCGCCAGCGCGCGCGGCTGTGGGAGTTCATCGGCACGCTTGCGGCCGAGGGCACCACGGTCATCTACTCCACGCACAACGTCCAGGAGGCCGAGCGCTACGCGGCGCAGGTGGTGGTGCTGGCGGACGGCGAGCGGCTCTTCGCCGGATCGCCGCGCGAGCTCGAGCAGGCTGTGGGCGCATCGGATCTCGACTTCGAGGAGGCGTTCGTGGCCTTCCTGCGCCAGCGAGGCCACTGACCGCATGCGCTGGCTGCTCCTCAAGGACCTCCAGATCCTGCGCCGCTCGCCATTGCTCGTGGCGCTGCTCGTGCTCTACCCGATCGTGATCGCTGTGCTGATCGGGTTTGCGATCTCGCGCGGACCGGAGAAGCCGCGGGTGGCGTTTCTCAACGAGGTGCCGCCGGCCGCCAGCGAGCTCAATCTCAACGGCCAGAAGATCGACGTGTCGAAGTACGGCCAGCAGGTGTTCAGCCGGATCGACCCCGTCTACGTGAAGAGCGAGCAGGAGGCGATCAAGAAGGTCAAGTCCGGCGACGTGCTGGCCGCGCTGATCATCCCCTCCGACCTCACGCAGAAGCTCGAGGCCGGCACCGGTCCCGCCACCGTGCGCGTGTACTACAACGCCGAGGACCCCGTGAAGGCGCAGTTCGTGCAGGACACGATCAAGGCCGAGGTGCAGGACGCCAACACCGCGCTCACCAAGCAGTTCACGAAGATCGCGCTCAACTACCTCGACCTGATCTCCAAGGGCGGGCAGATCTCGATCTTCGGCAAGACGTTCGACGTGCTGGGGCTGGCGAAGGCGCAGGCGATCGTGCAGGCCTCGCAGGCGTCGCTGCCGGCGAACTCGCCGCTCAAGGGCGAGCTGGGGCAGGTGGCGAACTTCGCGCGGCTGGCGCGCGACAACCTCGACCTGTCGAACGGCGTCCTCGCCGCGGTGGGCACGCCGATCCGCGCCGACCAGAAGATCATCAACGGCGGCACCACGCCGCTCGACGCGTTCGCCGTGGCGATCGCGGTCACGGTGTCGCTCATGTTCGTCACGCTGCTGCTCGCGTCCGGGATCCTGGCGCTCGAGCGCGAGGAGAACGCCTTCCTCAGGCTCGTGCGCGGGCTCGTGTCGCGCACCGGGCTGCTGGCGGAGAAGGTGGGGCTTGCCGCGATCTGCGCCATCGCCGTGTCGCTGCTCATGCTCGCCGGCATCACGCTGTTCGTGTCGCTCGAGTGGGGCCGCTTCCCGCTCTGGCTCGTGGCACTCGTGCTCGGCGGGCTCGGCTTCGGCGCCATGGGCGTGGCCATCGGCGGCGTGACGAGGGAGGTCCGCGCCGCGTCGCTCCTCGCCTTCATGGTCTCCCTCCCGATGGCCTTCCTGGCTCTTGTGCCGTCCGGCGCCGTGTCATCGGGCCTCTACAACGTGATCAAGGTCATCTCGGCGCTGTTCCCGTTCAAGCCCACCCTGGACGCGCTCAACTCCGCGTTGAACAAATCAGGAAGCATCGGGCTGCCGCTCCTGCACCTGGCGATCCTCACGCTGGCGTTCGGGCTGATCGCGCGGCTGTCGCTGCAGCGCTTCGCTTAATGCGCGGCGCCTAGACTGATCGCATGGCGTTTCCTGCAACGCGCCTGAGGCGTTTGCGCAAGACGGGCGTCCTCCGCGACATGGTGCGCGAGACCGAGCTCTCGCCCAAGCACCTCGTCTACCCGATGTTCGTCGAGCTCGGCACGGACAAGCGCACGCCGATCGACGCGATGCCCGGGGTTGACCGGCTCTCCATCTCCCACGCCGTTGACGAGGCGGGCGAGGCGAAAGCGCTCGGGATCCCGTCCGTTCTGCTCTTCGGCATTCCCGCCGAGAAGGACGAACAGGGATCCGGCGCGTATGACGACGAGGGGGTGGTGCAGCTAACGGTTCGTGCGATCAAGGAAGCGCACCCGGAGCTCGTGGTCATCACGGACGTGTGTCTGTGCGAGTACACCTCGCACGGCCACTGCGGAGTGGTGCGCGCGGACGGGATGGTGGACAACGACATGAGTGTCGAGCTGCTCGCCAAGACCGCCATCTCGCACGCCGCAGCCGGCGCCGACATCGTCGCGCCGAGCGACATGATGGACGGCCGGGTGGGCGCCCTGCGGGCGCAACTCGACGCCGAGGGCTACAGCGAGACGCCGATCATCGCCTACAGCGCGAAGTTCGCATCCGCCTTCTACGGGCCCTTCCGCGAGGCGGCCGAATCCACGCCGGCGTTCGGGGACCGCCGCTCGTATCAGATGGATCCCGCCAACTCCGACGAGGCGGTGCGCGAGGCGCTGCTCGACGTGGAGGAGGGTGCGGACGTGGTGATGGTCAAGCCCGCGCTTCCATATCTCGACGTCCTGCGCCGGGTGAAGGAGGCGACGCTCCTACCGGTGGCGGCCTATAACGTGAGTGGCGAGTACGCGATGCTCAAGGCAGCGGCCGCCGCCGGATACCTCGACGAGCGCACGGCCGTGCTCGAGGCGCTCACCGGCATCCGCCGCGCGGGCGCCGACATCGTGATCACCTACCACGCGAAGGACGTAGCGCATTGGCTTCAGTGAGAACCGGCAACTACCAGCCGAAGACCCGGCAGCGACGCGACGGCGCGGCGGTCCCGCTCGACGAGCTCGACAAGCGGCTGCTCAACCTGATGCAGAGCAGCTTCCCGCTCGCGCCGCGGCCATATGCCGAGGTCGCACGGCTGGCGGAGATGCCGGAGGACGAGGTGCTGAAGCGTGTGGAGCGCCTCCTGCGCGAGCGCATCATCCGCCAGGTCACGCCGATCTTCGATACGCGAGTGCTCGGCTACAAGTCGATGCTGGTGGCGGCGAAGGTGGACTCGGAGAATCCGCACCGGGCGGCGAAGATCGTGAACTCACACCCCGGCGTGTCGCACAACTACCTGCGTAACCACGACTTCAACATGTGGTTCACGATCGCCGTCGAGCCGGACTCGAAGCTCGGCCTCGACGGCACGCTCGACGTGATCCAACGCGAAACCGGCGCGGAGTCGATCCGGCAGCTGCCCACCCTGCGCCTCTTCAAGATCCGCATGGACCTCGAGATGGAGCAGGGCACCGAGGCTCTCCAGCAGGCCGCCGCCGACAGCGAGTACCGCGAGCCCGAGCCGATCGAGCTGTCGGACCTCGACATCGCCGTGATCAAGACGCTGCAGGGCGACCTGCCGCTGGTGCCCGAGCCGTACGCGCCTGCAGCGGAGGCGCTCGGGATCAGCCAGGAGAAGCTGCTCGAGCACCTCGAGTCGATGCAGGAGCGGCGGGCGCTGCGACGCGTTGCAGCCATCCTCTTCCACCGTCGCGCGGGCTATTCCGCCAACGGCATGGGCGTGTGGAGGGTGCCGGAGGACAGCGTCCTAGAGCTCGGCCCGCTGATGGCGTCCTTCCGCGGAATCTCGCACTGCTACGAGCGCCCCACCTACGAGGACTGGCCCTACTCCGTCTTCACGATGGCCCACGGCCGCTCGAAGGAGGAATGCGACGCGATCCTCGACTCGATCGAGGAGCGCACAGGCATCCACGAGCGCGCCACGCTCTACAGCTCGACCGAGTTCAAGAAGATCCGGCTCCTCTACTTCACGGACGACTACAAGCGCTGGGAGGCGGAGCACTCCTGAGCTCGAGCGAGGGCACGGCTACTCGCTCCGAGGAGCTGTATCGCCGCGCACTCGAGCTTCTGCCCGGCGGCGTGAACTCCCCTGTGCGGGCCATGCGGGCGATCGGGCGCGACCCGCTGTTCATCGAGCGTGGCGAGGGGCCGTGGCTCTACGACGTGGACGGCAACCGCTACGTGGATTACGTCTGCTCATGGGGCCCACTGATCGCCGGGCACGCCCACCCATCGGTGATCGCCGAGATCCTCGGGGCCGCCGCGCGGGGCACGAGCTACGGCGCGCCCACCGAGGGCGAGGTGGACCTGGCGGCCGAGGTGGTCGAGCGAGTGCCGAGCGCCGAGATGGTGCGCATGACCTCCTCCGGCACCGAAGCGACGATGAGCGCGATCAGGCTTGCGCGGGCGGCCACGGGCCGCGACCCGGTGTTGAAGTTCGCCGGTGCGTACCACGGTCACGTGGACGGCCTGCTTGCGGACGCGGGCTCCGGGCTTGCCACGCAGGGCATCCCGTCGAGCCCCGGGGTGACCAAGGCGCAGGCGGCGGACACGATCATCGTCCCGTGGAACGATCGCGAGGCCGTTGAGCGCGCGCTCGAGGAACGCCCGCCCGCGGCGATCCTGTGTGAGCCGTTCCCGGCCAACATGGGCCTCGTGCCTCCCGCGCAGGGCTTCCTCGAGTTCCTCCGCGAGGCGGCGGACGCCGCCGGCGCCCTCCTCATATTCGACGAGGTGATCACGGGCTTCCGCGTGTCGCGGGGCGGCGCGCAGGAACGCTCCGGCGTCACACCCGACCTCACCATCCTCGGCAAGGTGATCGGCGGCGGCCTGCCCGCTGCCGCGTACGCGGGACCTCGAACGTTCATGGAGATGGTGGCCCCGGCCGGAGACGTCTACCAGGCCGGCACGCTCTCCGGCAATCCCCTCGCGGTCGCCGCGGGCCTGGCAACCCTGCGCCTGCTCGACGACGCCGCATACCTGCACCTCGAGCAGACCACGCGCGCCCTCGCCCAGGGGCTCTCCTCGGCGGCGATCGAGGCGGGAGTGCCGGCCAAGATCACATGGGCGCCCGGGCTGCTCACGCTGTTCTTCACGCCTGGCGAGATCAGCGACCTGGCGTCTGTGCGCGCTTGCGACATGCAGTCGCACGCCGCCTTCTGCCGCGCGATGCTCGAGCACGGCGTCTACCTCCCGCCATCGCAGTACGAGGCGTGGTTCCCGTCGCTCGCCCACGGGCCGGACCATCTCGACCAGACCCTCGAGGCCGCGGCACGGTCGTTCGCGGAGCTGCGCGGATGAACCTGCTCGCCGAGGTGACGGAGGCGGCCGACCCGGCACTGCGCGAGTACGCCGTCCAGGACCCGGGGCCCGGCCGCTTCAACGGCTCGAACGGGCTCGGCCGCGAGCGCGCCCTCGTGCTCGAGGCGGTGTACGAGGGCTACCTCCTCCACTACGAGACGCCACGCGCCTTCAGGGGCATGGACGCGGACCTGCGCCTGCTCGCCGGCGACTCGCTCTATGCCCTCGGACTCGAGCGGCTGGCGGTGAGCGGAGACATCGAGGCGGTGCGCGAACTGTCGGACCTGATATCTCTGTGCGCCTTCGTGCAGGCCGAGGGGCGGCCGGAGCTCGCGGAAGAGCTCTGGCAGGCCACGACCCGCGCCCTCTCCGGGGACGGGGGTCAGGGGGCTCGAGAAGCCCTCTCCAGAGCCTTGTAACGACCGTATTTATGTTGACTGTAGAGTTCCGCGGGCGTTAAATCCGTCCCCCGAGACGTGGCCGATCCCAGCAAGAAAAAGCGCTCTCCCTACACCAAGGACCGTGGTGCCCTTGGCGCATTCGAAGGAGAGACGATCACCCGCCGCCGCTTCGTCACAGGCGGCGCCCTCGCGGCCGGTGGCGTGGCCACCGCCGCGGTCGGCCTTCCCGCTCTCGGCTTCGCGCTCGGCCCGATCTTCGAGAAGACCGTCCGCGAGGGCTGGCAGGACGTGGGCCCCGAGACGGACTTCAACCCCAAGACCTACGTGCCGAAGGTGATCACGATCGTGGCGGACATCGGTGAGGCCGGGAAGACCACGATCTACGTGCGCAAGGCCACCCCCGCGGACCGCAGCCCGAGCGACAAGGGCAAGCAGCCGCTCCCCTACGTCGCGATCTCCACCCGCTGCGCGCACCTCGGCTGCCCGGTCCGCTACGTGCAGGCCGCCGAGCGGTTCATCTGCCCGTGCCACGGCGGCGTGTACGACTCTCAGGGCAAGGTCGTGGGCGGCCCGCCGGTGCGGCCGCTCGATCGCTTCTACACGCGTGTCAGGAATGGCCGCGTGCAGGTGGGCCAGCGCTTCTCGGTGAATTCGCACCTCCGGCGCTTCAGCCCACGTGACCCGTCGAACCACCTCGACGGGCTCTGGCAGTACCTCTACCCGTCGAGGCCAACGACATGACACCCCCACTTCCCAGAGCTCTCCGTCCCAAGCCGCCGCGGCCCGGCTCGAAGCCCGGGCGCAACGGCGCGAGCGCGAACGGCGCCGGTAACGGCGGCGACCCCAAGGCGCTGAAGAAAGCTCGCAAGCAGGCCCAGCGCGAGTCGATGAAGCAGCAGGCGCTCGAGGTGCCGATCGCAATGCTCGGCTGGCTCGACGAGCGCACCGG
>DATEPK010000393.1:0-5302 GCA_035273245.1 Thermoleophilaceae bacterium | reverse complement strand
CGGTCGGATGGTCGGGACGTTCAACGCTCTTGCCGATCCGCCCGAGGCCGAGCGACTGCAGCGCGCCCTTCTGCCGCGGGTTCGTGCCGTTCGTGGACTTCACCTGGGTGATCCGCAGAGTCGCCATCACGCAGAAGCCTCCTCGCCGGCAGGCCCGCCGGAGGCGGAACCCGAGGCGGGCTCGCCAGGCGCAGCGGCGGCGTCACCGGAGCCAGAGTCGGCCGGGGCCTCATCCCCTCCGACCTCCGACCTCTGACCTCCGACCTGCTCCGTGGTCTCACCGTCAGACCCGTTCGGACCAATCCCCAGCACCTCACGAACGGTGAGCCCACGCAGCTCCGCCACCTCCTCCGGCGACCGCAGCATCTGCAGCGCGGTAACCGTGGCCTTCACGAGGTTGATCGGGTTCTGGCTGCCGAGCGACTTCGAAAGAACGTCGTGGATCCCGGCCAGCTCGAGCACCGCGCGCACGCCGCCGCCGGCGATCACGCCAGTGCCTTCGGAGGCCGGCTTGAGGAAGACGCGGCCGGCGCCGAACACGCCGGTGACCTCGTGGGTGATCGTGGTCTTGTACATCGGCACCTTGAAGAGGTTCTTCTTCGCGCGCTCGACGCCCTTCTGGATCGCGAGCGGCACCTCGTTCGCCTTGCCGTAGCCGACGCCGACGACCGAGCGCTCGTCGCCGACCACCACGAGAGCGGTGAACGAGAAGCGCCGGCCGCCCTTGACCACCTTGGCCACGCGGTTGATCTCGACCACGCGCTCCTGGAGGTCTCCGGCCGGTGCGACTGCTGTTCTGTCTCTAGCCATAGGTCTCGTCGAGGGTATTAGAACTTGAGCCCGCCCTCACGGGCCCCGTCGGCGAGCGCCTTCACGCGCCCGTGGTACTGGTAGCCGCCGCGGTCGAACACGCAGGTCTCCACGCCAAGCTCTTTCGCGCGAGACGCCAGGAGCTCGCCGGCCTTCTTGGCCTGCTCGCCGCGGGCGAGCGAGCTGAGGTCCTTCTCCGTCCAGGTGACGGCCGCCAGCGTGCGGCCAGCGTCGTCGTCGATGAGCTGTGCCTGGATCCCCCGCAGGGAGCGGAACACCGAGAGCCGCGGCCGCTCGGCGCTGCCGCGCACCTTCGCGCGAACGCGCCGCCGCCGGCGAAGGCGCTTGGCGGGCTTGGTGGTGACGCTCATGCGCGCTTACCGACCTTCCTCGCCACGTACTCGCCGTCGTAGCGGATGCCCTTGCCCTTGTACGGCTCGGGCGGACGCACCTTGCGGATGCGCGCCGCCACCTCGCCCACAGCCTGCTTGTCGATCCCGCGCACAACGATCTGCGTGGGCTGCGGCACCTCGAAGTCGATCCCGTCCGGCGCCTTGATCTGCACCGGGTGGGAGTAGCCCACCGCGAGCTCGATGTCCCGGCCGCGAAGAGCGGCGCGGTAGCCGACGCCCTGGATCTGCAGGCGCTTCTCGTAGCCCTCGGTGACGCCTTGGACCATGTTGAAGATCAGGCTGCGCGTGAGGCCATGCAGCGCGCGGTGCTCGCCGCGGTCGGTCGGGCGCTTGACGACGATCGTGCCGTCCTCCTGCTCGACCTGCATCTCGCGCGAGACGCGCTGCTCGAGCTCGCCCTTCGGCCCCTTCACGCGCACGAGCTCAGGCTCGATGAACACATCGACGCCCGTCGGCACTGGGATGGGGAGCTTTCCAATACGACTCATGGCTCAAATCACCAAACGTACGCGACCACTTCGCCGCCGACGCCCTCGCGCCGCGCGTCGTGGCCCGTCATCACGCCCTTCGAGGTGGAGATGATGGCAGTGCCCATTCCTCCGAAGACCTTCGGCACCTGGCCAGCCGCCACGTACTCGCGCCGACCCGGGCGCGACACGCGCTTGAGCCCGGTGATCACCGGAGCACGCTGCTCGGTGTACTTGAGCCGCACGCGCAGCGTCTGACCGACGCGCGCCGGCTCGGTGGAGAAGTCCTCGATGTAGCCCTGCTCCTTGAGGATGCGGGCCACCTCGGACTTGAACTTGGAGTGCGGCATGTCCACGTACTCGAAGTCCGCCTCGAGCCCGTTCCGTACGCGGGTGAGGAAATCTGCGAGCGGGTCCGTCATCGACATGGCGCTACCAGCTCGACTTCGTGAGTCCGGGGACGTAGCCCTCGTGCGCCACCTCGCGCAGGCAGATGCGGCAGAGGCCGAACTTGCGGAAGTAGGCGCGCGGGCGACCGCACCGCTTGCAGCGGTTGTAGTTGCGCGTCTTGTACTTGGACCCGCGCTGCTGGCGGACCACCTGGGAAGTCTTTGCCACTAGCTCTCCTTCGCACCGGCTTCGGTGCGCTCGTCTGTCTGTCCCTCCGCGGGGCGACTCTGCTCGGCGCCCTCCGCGGAGTCCTCGCCGCCCGCCTCCGGAGGCTCGGGCGGCTTGGCGTAAGCATCTGGGTTCTCCTCCTTAAGCTGCTCGAGCGCGGCCTGCTCGGCCTCGGCGCGCTGGCGAGCCTCCTCCTTGCGGCGCTCCTCCTCCGCAGCCTCCTCGGCCGCCCGGTCCTCGCCCGGCCGGCCCTCGTGCGCGAATGGCATCCCGAGGGCCTCGAGCAGCGCGAACGCCTCGGCGTCGGTCTTAGCTGACGTGGTGATGGTCACGTCGAGCCCGCGCACCTGGTCGATTGCGTCGTAGTCGATCTCGGGGAAGATGATCTGCTCGCGCACGCCCATCGAGTAGTTGCCGCGGCCGTCGAACGAGCGCGGGTTGAGGCCGCGGAAGTCGCGGATCCGCGGGATCGCGATCGAGGTGAGGCGGTCGAGGAACTCCCACATGCGCGCGCCGCGCAGCGTCACGGCCACGCCGATGGGCATGCCATCGCGGATCTTGAACGCGGCGATCGACTTGCGGGCCACGCGCACGTTCGGCTTCTGGCCGGCGATCGTGGCGAGCTGCTCCTGGGCGTTCTCGAGAAGCTTGGAGTCGGTCTTGGCCTCGCCGACCCCCATGTTCAGGGTGATCTTCTCGAGGCGCGGGGCCTCCATCACACTCGAGTACTTGAAGCGGTCGCAGAGGCGCGGCCGGATCTCCTCGAAGTAGCGCTGCTTCAGGCGCGGGTTGACCTTGGGCTCGGCTACCGGCATCAGTCGATGGCCTCCCCGGAGCGCGCGGCGACGCGCTTGCGCTGCCCGCCCTCGCGGTCCACGCGCACGCGCGTGGGATCGCCGGACTTCGGATCCAGCAGCATCACGTTGCTGATGTGGATCGGGCCTTCCTTCTCGATCACGCCGCCGCTGACCGAGCTCGAACGCTGCGTGTCGCGCAGCGTGGTGGCCCGCTGGTGACGCTTGATGATGTTCGCGCCCTCCACATAGACGCGCTGGTTCTTCACGTCCACGCGCATCACGCGACCGGTCCGGCCCTTGGACTTGCCGGAAATCACCTTCACCATGTCGTCTTTGCGAATTTTCAGTGCCATAGCGAGGTCAGAGGTCAGAGGACTTCGGGTGCCAGCGAAACGATTTTCATGAAATTGCGTTCCCGCAACTCTCTCGCCACGGGCCCGAAGATGCGGGTGCCGCGCGGGTTCTTCTGCGGGTCGATCAGGACGGCCGCGTTCTCGTCGAACGCGATGTAGGTCCCGTCCTCGCGGCCGAACTCCTTCTTCGTCCGCACGACGACCGCCTGCACCACCTCGCCCTTCTTGACCGACCCCTGCGGGATGGCCTGCTTGACGGTGCCGACGATGATGTCGCCCACACCAGCGTAGCGGCGGCGCGAGCCACCGCTCACGCGGATGCAGAGGATCTCGCGCGCGCCCGTGTTGTCGGCGACCTTGAGTCGCGTCTCCGCCTGGATCATCGGGCACGCTCCAGGATCTCGACGAGCCGCCAGCGCTTGGTGCGGCTGATGGGCCGGCTCTCGATCACGCGCACCGTGTCGCCCTCGTGCGCCTCGTTGCGCTCGTCATGCGCGTGCAGCGTGGACGAGGAGCGAACGATCTTCTTGTACGTGCGATGGCGGCGCGCGGTGTCGATGCGCACCGTGATCGTCTTGTCCGGCTTGGCAGACACGACGATTCCCTGGCGCACGCGCGCGGCGCCCGAGCTCTCAGCCGCCGGCTCAGGCTGCGGCGCGGCGGCGCGCGGAGAGGCGGCACGCTTCTCGCGCTGCTTCTGCCGGTACGCGCGGCGCACCTTCGCGAGCTGCGTACGACGCTCGGCGCGCTCGGTGGCGCGCTGCTCGGGCGTGCGCTCCGGCCGCGTCTCACCGGTGTGCTGCGAGCGAGAGCGCTTGCGCGCCTCCTTCGGATGAAGTTTTTCCTCGGGCTCGGAGGGCTCGGCCGCGGGAGCCTCGGCGGCGGGAGCCTCCTCGGCGGGAGCCTCCTCAGCTGCCGGAGCCTCTTCCTCAGCTGCCGGAGCTTCCTCGGCAGGAGCCTCCTGCGGGGCAGCCTCCTCCGCCGGAGCCTCCTCCTCTGTGGCCTGTGGCCCTGTGGCCTCGTCGGCCGTCTCGGCCGGGGCCTCCGGCTCCTCCGCCGGCGGTGTCTGCTCGTTTTCCTCGATCATGACTTCTGTCTCTTCAGTTCTCTCTCGACGTCGATCTCGCGCGCATGCGCGACGGTCAGGCCGCGCGCCAGCTCGCGCTTGATGTCGCGCAGGCGCGCGGTGTTCTCCAGCTGCCCGGTGGCGTGCTGGAAGCGCAGGTTGAACAGCTCCTGGCGCTTGTTCCCGATGAACTCCACGAGCTCCGGGTCCTGCATGCTGTTCGCGTCCGTCCGCTTCACTGCTCCTGGCCCTCTCGCACGACGAACTTGGTCTTCACGGGAAGCTTGTGTCCGGCGAGGCGCATCGCCTCGCGTGCCAGCGGCTCGGGAACGCCCGCCAGCTCGAACATCACGCGGCCGGGCTTGACCACGGCAACCCAGCCCTCGGGCGAGCCCTTACCGGATCCCATCCGTGTCTCCGCCGGCTTGGCGGTGACGGGCTTGTCCGGGAAGATGTTGATCCAGACCTTGCCGCCGCGCTTGATCTTGCGCGTCATCGCGATTCGGGCAGCCTCGATCTGGCGGTTGGTGATCCAGCCGCGCTCGAGCGTCTTCAGGCCGTACTCGCCGAACTCCACGCGCACGCCGCCCTTGGAGTTGCCGGGCATGCGGCCGCGGTGCTGCTTGCGGTGCTTGACTCGCTTGGGCTGAAGCATCGGTTCGCGACCTCCTCCGGGGCCTCCGCCGGCGCGAGGGCCGCGACCGCCGCCGCCACCGCGCCCACCGGGACCACCCGGTCCGCCGCCACGACCGCCACGGCCACCGGGACCGCCTGGTCC
>DATEPK010000392.1:0-5392 GCA_035273245.1 Thermoleophilaceae bacterium | reverse complement strand
CGCACGATCACCGTGCGCCGGCGACCGCTCTTCGTGCGGCGCCGCTCGCGCCACTGGAAATCCACGACGCCGCGCAGCACGAACGCGGCGCCGGCCTTCGGCTGTGCGAACGAGAACGTGTAGCCGGCCTGCTTTGCCTTCGCGCGCGAGGAGCCAAGGCGCTGCCAGCCGGACACGCCGTTGCCCTTCACGTCGAACCACTTCTTGGTCTGCGAGTTGTAGAACTGCGCGTGGAAGCGCATCCACATCCGCTCGCGCCGATTGCCGTCGCCAGGCATGTTGGCGCGCACGCCCATCTGGTTCGGGTGACCGGCGGTGTCACAGATGTTCACCGTCGCCCACAGACCCTTGGGCGGCGGGGCCGCGCCTGCAGTCGCGCAGCCGCATACAGCCGCCGCCACGGCCAGGGCAGCGATGTGGCGAAACGTGTTCCCCTGTCGGATCATCGTCTTATTTGAGCCCACCAAGAGGCCAAAAGTTGCGTGATTGAACCGCCGGTTTAGCGCTCGAGCCGCACCGAGAACCCCTCGGCCTTCACGGCGGTGAGGATCTCGTTGTCGTGCTCCGGCCCGTTCGTCTGGAGCACGAGGTGGATTGCCGTCTCGCGCAGGTGCAGGTCCATGCCCTCGCGTAGGTGCTCGACGTCGACCACGTTGCCGCCGTGGTCGGCCACGATCTGAAGGAGCGCGGCGAGCGAGCCCGGCCGGTCCGGAACCACCGTGGCGAGCACGATGCGGCGCCCGGATGAGGTCTCGCCCAGGCGGATGCACTCGGCGAGCAGCGACGCGTCCACGTTGCCGCCGGAGAGCACCACGCAGACTTCACCGTCCACAGGCGGCTCGATCTTGCCCCGCATGAGCGCCGCCACCCCCACCGCCCCGGCGCCCTCCACCACGAGCTTCGAGCGCTCGAGCAGCAGCACCATCGCCTCGGCCACCTCGTCGTCGCTCACCGTCACCACCTCGTCGATCCAGCGCTCCACGAGCGGCAGGGTGAGATCGCCCGGCTGCTTCACCGCGATGCCGTCGCAGATCGTGTTCGCGGAGCGGGCGCCGATCGGCCTGTGCGCGGCGATCGAGGCGAGGTAAGGCGCGCACGCCTCGGCCTGCACGCCCACCACGCGCGCCTGCGGCACCATTCCCTTCACCGCAATCGCCACGCCGGTGGCGAGCCCGCCGCCGCCGAGCGGGACCACCACGAGGCGCACGTTCGGAAGGTCCTCGGCGATCTCCAGCCCCGCCGTTCCCTGGCCGGCCACCACCTGCGCGTCGTCGAACGCGTGCACGAGCGTCATGCCCATCGTGCGCGCCATCTCGTCCGCTCGCTCCCGCGCGTCGTCGTAGCCGCCCTCGTTCAGCACCACCTCGGCGCCGTACTGCTTCACCGCGGCGATCTTGGCGAGCGGAGCGCCGGCGGGCATCACCGCCGTGGCCTTGATCCCGAGCTCCCGCGCCGCGAACGCGAGGCCCTGCGCGTGGTTGCCGGCGCTCGCCGCAACCACGCCCGCGCCGCGCTCCGCCTCGCTCAGCTGCGAGATGCGGTTGAAGGCGCCGCGCACCTTGAACGATCCGGTGTACTGGAGGTTCTCCGTCTTCAGGACCGTGCGAGCCCCCACGCGCCGCGAGAGCTGCCCCGCGGCGATCATCGGCGTTCGCCGCGCATGACCGCCGATCCGCTCGCGCGCCGCGCGAACGTCCTCGAGGCCGATGTCGATTCCTAGCGTGGGCATGCCACCACGGCCTCGATCTCCACGCGCGCGCCCTTGGGAAGCGCGGCAACGCCCACCGTGGCGCGCGCGGGCGGCTCGCCTCCCTCGAAGAAGCGCTCGTAGGCCGCGTTCACCTCGGGCCAATCAGCAGCGAGATCCGTGCAGAACACACCGACCCGCACCGCGTTCGACAGGCTCGTGCCCGCCTCGCGGCAGACGGCCTCGAGGTTCTCGAGGCAGCGCGTGGTCTGCTCGGCCGCGCCGCCCTCCACCAGCTCGCCGCTGGCGGGGTCGAGCGGTATCTGCCCAGAGCAGAAGAGCAGCGGCGCGTCGACCACAATCGCCTGCGAGTAGGGGCCGACCGCGGCCGGCGCTTCGTCTGTCTGAACTACCCGGCGTTCGTCACCCATGGCGAAACAACCTACTCCGGTGGGATCATCCACTGCATGGCAGCCAGCGCGGAAGTTGCTCAGCTCCTGGGTCGCGTCTCGATCTTCTCCGGTCTGACCCCCGAGCAGCTGGCCGGACTCGCGTCGGTGGCGGTGCCGCGCCGCTGGAGCGCGGGCGAGGTGATCTTCCGCGAGGGCGACGCCGGCGACACCTGCTACGTGGTGCAGAACGGCTGCGTGCGCGTGACCCGCAATCACTCCGACGGGCGCACGATCACGCTCGCGGAGCTCCGCGCGGGCGACCTCTTCGGCGAGCTCGCAATGTTCGACTCGGAGAAGCGCTCCGCCACCGTGGAAGCTGCCGAGGACACGAGCGCGGTGGCGCTGCTGGCGGGCGACATGCGGCGCCTCCTCATGGGCCACCCGGACATCTCGATCAAGCTGCTCACGGCATTCGCCGAGCGGCTCAAGGAGGCGAACGAGCGCATATCGCGCCAGTCGTTCCAGACGGTGGCGAGCCGGGTGGCGGGCGTGCTGCTCTCGCACAGCGAGACGCTCGAGGCCGAGGGAATCGCGCCGCAGGACGTTCTCATCCACTCCACGCGCGCCGAGATCGCGCAGCTGGCGGGCTCCTCGCGCGAGTCCGTCTCCCGCTTCCTGGCCACGCTCGAGCGCGCCGGACTCGTCACCTGTGGTCGCGGGAAGGTCGTGATCCATGACCCGGCGGCGCTCCGACGCTACATCTACTGAGGAGTTCACCGAGCGCCGGCTCGCGATGGTGGAGCAACAGCTCCGCCGGCGAGGGATCACGGACGAGCAGGTGCTGCGCGCGATGGAACAGGTGCCGCGCGAGCTGTTCGTCCCGCCGGAGGAACGCCGGCGTGCGTATCGAGATGGCGCGCTCCGGATCGGCGAGGGTCAGACGATCTCGCAGCCCTGGATCGTGGCGGCGATGACCGCGCTGCTCGAGCTCGAGCCGGACGACCGGGTTCTCGAGGTGGGCACCGGATCCGGCTACGCGGCGGCGGTGCTGTCGCTCTGCTGCCGCGAGGTCGTGACGATCGAGCGGCACGCCTCGCTCGCCGATCGTGCGCGCGGGCTGCTCGCGGAGCTGGGCCGCGACAACGTGGAGGTGCGCGCGGGCGACGGCAGCCGCGGCGCGCCGGACCGGGCGCCGTTCGACGGCATTTCGATCACCGCGACAGCGGAGAACGGCCCGCCACAACTCTTGCTCGAGCAGCTCGCTCCGGGCGGCGTGCTCGTCTGCCCCGTGCGCACCAGCGCCAACGAGCGGCTCACCCGCTACCGGGCCGGCGGCGGCGTGGAGCCGCTCGTGCCCGTGCGCTTTGTTCCACTCGTGGAGGACCCGGGTGGCGATTGAGCGCGAGTTCTCGGCCGGCGGCGTGATGGTGCGAAACATGCGCGGCCGGCCGTATATGGCAGCCGTGCGCGTGAAGGACGGAGCCGTGCTGGCGCTGCCCAAGGGCCACATCGACCCGGGCGAGTCCGCCGAGGAGGCGGCGGCCCGCGAGGTGCGTGAGGAGACCGGCGTGGAGGGCGCGCTGATCGAGAAGATCGATGACATCCGGTACTGGTACGTGCGGGACGGAATCCGGGTGCTGAAGGTGGTGAGCTTCTTTCTCTTTCGGTACCGCTCTGGCAGCGTCGAAGACCACGATCACGAAGTGGACTCGGCAGAGTGGGTCCCGCTTGCAGAGGCCCCTAAACTGCTGTCCTACCGGGGGGAGAAAAAGGTGGTTACCGCCGCACAGTCGAGGTGGGGCACCGGTCGGTAGGCTGCCCGGGTTCCGTGTACGTACTGAACTTCTACTCGCCAGTCTTCATTGACCAGCTCAAGCGTGGGCGCAAGACCGCGACCATCCGGCTGGGCGACAAGGCGTCCAAGTACAAGAAGGGCCACGTGGTGCTCGTCACGGTCGGCTTCCAGCACTCCCCGCGCGAGAAGATCTTCGAGGCGGTGATCGACGCCGTCGAGGTGAAGCGCGTGAAGGAGCTCTCCCCGCGCGACATCGAGCACGACAACCCCGAGTTCCGCCGCCTCGACGAGACGATCCACTTCCTCGAGCAGATCTACGGGCGGCCCGTTGACCACGATGACGTCGTGACCGTCGTCCACTTCTCCGCGATCTCGGAACGACCGACCGAGATCACGGAACGCCTTCGTACGGGCCCGAAGCAAAACTAGCCCCAGGCTTGGCACTCTGAGCTCGCGGCTGCCCTCGCCGCGTGAGATTTCGCTTCCCAAGTGCTAAAACACCTTGGCACTTGGCACTCGCGTTGCTAGAGTGCCAACCCTAATTTCGTCTGGACTCAACGGAGGTTCCTGTATGAAGCTCAAGCCTCTCGGCGATCGCCTGATCGTCCAGGCGGTAGAGGAGGAGGAGACGACCGCAAGCGGCATCGTCCTCCCCGACACCGCCAAGGAGAAGCCCCAGCGCGGCAAGGTTCTCGCGGTCGGGGACGGCAAGTTGGCGGAGGACAGCGGCCAGCGCATTCCCCTCGACGTTTCCGAGGGCGACGAGGTCCTGTACTCGAAGTACGGCGGCACGGAGATCAAGGTCGACGGCGAGGACCTGCTGGTCCTTCGCGAGTCCGACGTGCTCGCCAAGGTCACCGGCTAAAGACGTAAACGGAGGAATTTCACCTTATGGCTCACAAGGAGCTCAAGTACGACAGCGAGGCGCGCGCGGCGCTCCAGGCCGGCGTTGATGCCGTAGCCAACGCGGTCAAGGTCACGCTCGGCCCCAAGGGCCGTTACGTGGTCCTCGACAAGAAGTTCGGCGCGCCCACCATCACCAACGACGGCGTCACGATCGCTCGCGAGATCGAGGTCGAGGACGTCTTCCAGAACCAGGGCGCACAGCTCGTGCGCGAGGTCGCCACTGCCACGAACGACGTGGCGGGCGACGGCACCACCACCGCCACCGTTCTCGCCCAGGCGATTGTCACCCAGGGCCTGAAGAACGTGGCCGCGGGCGCCAACCCGCTCGCTCTCAAGCGCGGCATCGAGCGTGCTGTCGAGCAGGTGGTCGACAACATCAAGACCCAGGCGAAGGACGTGGCCGGCAAGGATCAGATCGCTCGTGTGGCCGCCATCTCGGCCGCCGACGACGAGATCGGCGACGTGATCGCGGACGCGATCGACAAGGTCGGCAAGGACGGCGTCGTGAACGTCGAGGAGGGCCAGACGTTCGGCATGGACCTCGAGTTCACCGAGGGCATGCAGTTCGACAAGGGCTACATCTCGCCGTACATGGTCACCGACCAGGAGCGC
>DATEPK010000391.1:0-3554 GCA_035273245.1 Thermoleophilaceae bacterium | reverse complement strand
CGATGGCGAACGACGAGAGCATGAAGAACGCGAGCACCACGATCGGCGTCGGCGTGGTGAACATGTGGTGCGCCCACACCAGCATCCCGAGGAACGCGATGGCCGCCGTGGAGGCCGCGATCGCCTTGTAGCCGAACACCGACTTGCGCGAGAACACCGGGATGATCTCCGAGATCATCCCGAACACCGGCAGGATCATGATGTACACCTCGGGGTGCCCGAAGAACCAGAAGAGGTGCTGCCAGAGCAGCGGGTCGCCTCCCTGGGCCACGTCGAAGAAGCCGGTGCCGAAGTGGCGGTCCGTGAGCAGCATCGTGACCGCGGCCGCGACCGACGGCAGCGCCAGGATCAGCAGGTAGCTGTAGATCAGGATGCCCCAGATGAAGAGCGGCATCCGCGCCCAGCCCATGCCCCTGGCGCGCATGTTGTGGATCGTGGCCACGAAGTTGATCGCGCCGAGGATCGACGAGAGGCCGGTGAGGTGGATCAGGAAGATCCACGCGTCCACGCCGTTCGACGGGCTGAAGGCCGAGTCCGACAGCGGCGCGTAGAAGGTCCAGCCGGTGTTCGGCGGCGTGAAGAACACCGACATGTAGAAGACGATCCCGCCGAACAGGAGCAGCCAGAACGACAGCGCGTTGAGCCGCGGGAACGCCATGTCGCGCGCCCCGATCATGAGCGGCACGAAGTAGTTGCCGAAGCCCGCGAGCACCGGCACCACGAACAGGAAGATCATCGTGGTGCCGTGCATCGTCACGAGCGCCTCGTACGTCTGCGGGTTGATCAGCGTGTTCTGCGACTGCGCGAGCTGCAGCCGCATCATCAGCGCCTCGACGCCTCCCAGCATGAAGAACAGGAAGGTCGCGTAGATGTACATCAGCCCGATCTTCTTGTGGTCGGTCGTGCTGAGCCACGAGAGCCAGCCGGTCTTCCGGTCCGGCAGCCCGCGCATCGTCACCTCAGGGCGCGGAATGCCCGCCACGCGAGGCTGGGTCAGCGGGCGATCTCCTGCGTACTCCTGTGTTGACACGTTCTCTGGCTTCCTCTCGTTACTGACCCTCGCCGGCCTTCCGCTGCGCGGCCAGCGCCTGCTGCGACTGCAAGATGGCCTGGCGCTGCGAGGTCAGCCAGGCGGTGAACTGGTCCGGCGGGACCGCGCGCACCTCGGCGAGCATGTCGGCGTGGTTGTTGCCGCACAGCTCGGCGCACTGCCCCTTGTAGATGCCGGGCTTCGAGATCTTGAACCACGTGTAGTTGTTGTGGCCCGGGATCGCGTCGGCCTTGCCGCCGAGCTTGGGGATCCACCACGAGTGCGCCACGTCCGAGGAGTTGATCTGGAGGATCACGGTCGTGTTGGTGGGCACGACCATCTGGTAGTAGGCGTAAACCGGGCGGTTCTCCGTGAGCCTCTGCGCGCCGATGTAGTCGTAGCGCCAGATGTACTGCTGTCCCACGACGTTGATCCGGAGCGCCTTGCCGTTCGGCGGCTTCGGCTGCTCGACCGAGGCGAAGTCCACGCCGGCGAACTGCTGCAGGCCATTCGCGCTCGAGTTCGGCGGGTTCTTGATTCTCGGCAGGTAGATGAAGGTGATCGCCGCGATGATCGCCACGATCAGCGCCGCGCCGATCGTCCAGCCCACCTCGAGCGGCGTGTTGCCGTGCACCATCGCCGGCTCGGGGCCGCGGCGCCTGCGCCGGAACCTGATCACCGAGTAGAGGAGCAGCCCCTCCACCAGGAAGAAGATCACGATGCCGATGTACATCACGATCTTGTAGAGCGTGTCGATGTCGTTCGCGTTCGGCGAACCGCCCGATTCAGGGCTGAACCAGTCCGCGGACGCGACCGGGGCAAGGGCGAGCAGGAGCGCTGCTGCCCCCACCAGCGCAAGGATCAATGCTCTACGGCGAGGCAAGGCGCGCGGAATCATAACGGCGCGCGGACGTGGGAAAGCTGCCGCCTAACTAGTGGCAAAAGGCGCTTTTTGCGCGTCACCTTCCGGCGAAGTTCGCTTGGCGCTTCTCGACGAAAGCGACGGCGCCTTCCATGAAGTCATCCGTGCGCGCGAGCTGGTGCTGGAGGTCCGCCTCGAGATCGAGCTGTTCCTGCATGTTCGGGAAGAGCATGTTGTTCAGCGCCTTCTTCGAGCTCGCGTAGGAGCGGGTGGGCCCGGCGGCCATCTTCTCGACGAGCGCGGTTGCCTCGTCCATGAGCTTCTCGTCCGGGTGCACCTGGTTGATCAGCCCCCACTCGAGCGCCTGGCCTGCCGGCACGCGCTCGCCGAGCAGCGCCATCTGGAAGGCGCGCGCCTTGCCCACCGCCGCTGGCACGAAGAGGGTGGAGCCGCCGTCCGGCATCAGACCGATGTTCACGAACGCGAGGCCGAAGTAGGCGGACTCCGCCGCGAGCACCAGGTCGCACGCGAACGCGAGCGAGGCGCCGATGCCCACCGCCGGCCCGTGCACCGCCGCGACCACCGGCTTCTCCAGCTCACGCACCCCCGTGATGATCGGGTGGTAGACGTCGCGGAGCTCCTTGCGGACGTCGGGCCGGCCGTCGTCAGGGCTCGGATCGAAGCCCGCCTTGAGATCGGCGCCGGACGAGAAGCCGCGTCCCGCCCCCGTCACCAGCACGGCGCGCACCCCCGGGTCCGCCGCCTCCTGCTCGAGCACCTGCTTCAGCTCGTGCCCGAGCTGCTCCGTCCAAGCGTTGAGCGTCTCGGGGCGGTTGAGGGTGAGCCGGCCGGCGCCGCCGGACTGCTCCCAGATCACGGTCTCGTAGCTCATTCACTGCTCCAGGTCGAGGATGGGTCCGCAAATATCCTCGATTGATGCTGATCGAGGCGCTCGACTGGCTTGGGCATTCCGGCTTCCGGCTGCGCGCCGGGCGCTCGATCGTCTACATCGACCCCTACCGCGTGCCCGCCGACGCGCCAAAGGCCGACCTGATCCTCGTCACGCACGGCCACTACGACCACTTCTCGCCGCAGGACCTCGAGCGGCTCACCCAGCGCGGCACATGGCTGGTGGCCCCTGCCGCGGTGGCGGAGCGCGTGTCCGGAAACGTGCTCTCGATCGCGCCGGGGGAGATGCTCGAGGACGAGCTGGTGCGCGGCGTGGCCGTAGCCGCGGTGGCGGCGTACAACACGTCGAAGCGCGATGCCGACGGCAACGTGTTCCACCCGCCCGGCGCCGGCTTCGTGGGCTACGACCTGAACGTGCGCGGCGAGCGGCTCTACCACGCGGGGGACACCGATGTGATCCCGGAGATGGACGCGGTGGCCGGCGTGGACGTGGCGCTCTTGCCGGTGAGCGGCACCTACGTGATGACCGCGGGGGAGGCCGCCGAGGCCGCGCGCCGGATCCAGCCGCGCGTGGCCGTGCCCATGCACTGGGGCGAGCACATGGGCACGCGCGACGACGCGCTCGCCTTCTTGCGGCAGGCGCAGGTGCAGGCGATGATCCTGGACCGGGCGGAGGTGTGATGGACAGGACGAGAGCCGCGCTGGAGGAGATGGCCCGCGAGGACCCCGAGCTGGCCGCGCGCGTGGTGATGC
>DATEPK010000390.1:0-3622 GCA_035273245.1 Thermoleophilaceae bacterium | reverse complement strand
GGTAGAACGCTTAATGATTCTTTCGTAATCCTTGACGAGGCGCAGAACACCAGCCCCGAGCAGATGAAGATGTTCCTCACGCGGCTCGGGTTCAACTCGAGGATGGTCGTGACCGGCGACATCACGCAGATGGATCTGCCCAAGGACCAGCGCTCCGGCCTCGTGGTGATCGGCGACATCCTCAAGGACGTCGAGGGGATCAGCTTCATCCGCTTCGGCGGCGAGGACGTGGTCCGCCACAAGCTCGTGCAGCGGATCGTCGCGGCCTACAACGAGTATGCGGAGCAGCAGGCGCCCGGGTTGCGCCCGGCCCGCTCCGACCGGCGCTGAGCATCGAGCTGGAGATTCGCGGCAGCCGATCCGCCGAAGTGCGGACGGCGGCTGAGGCAGCACTGCGTGCCGCGGGAGTGGAGGATGGCCATCTCGCCGTCGCGTTCGTGAACGAGGACGAGATCCGCGCGCTCAACCGCGACCATCGCGGCAAGGATGCGCCGACCGACGTTCTGTCCTTCCCGGTCGACGGCGCGGGGCCGGTCAGCTCGGGCCCGCGCGAGCTCGGCGACGTGGTGATCTGCCGTGAGCACACGACAGACGTGATCGAGGCCGTGGTCCACGGCGTGCTGCACCTCTGCGGGTACGACCATGAGACAGACTCCGGCGAGATGCTCGAGCTGCAGGACGAGATCGTGGGGAGCCTGTGACGCGCAGCGGCTTCGTGGCGCTCGCGGGGCGGCCGAACGTCGGCAAGTCCACGCTTGTGAACCGCGTGGTGGGGTCGAAGGTGGCGATCGTGTCCGACAAGCCGCAGACCACACGCCGCGCGATCCGCGGCGTGGCGAGCGCCGACGACTGGCAGCTCGTGCTCGTGGACCTTCCCGGCGTGCAGCGGCCGCGCGACCCGCTCACCGCGCGCATGCAGGCCCGCATGCAGCGCGAGCTCGAGGACTCGGACGTCGCGCTCTTCGTCCTCAACGCCGAGCAGAAGCCAGGGCCGGGCGACGAGTTCATCGCGCGAGCCATCCGCGAGGTCGGCTTGCCGGCCGTCACCGCGCTGAACAAGATCGACCGCCTGAACCGGGCCGGCACAGCCGCGGCGCTCACCGCGGCTGCGGAGCTCGACGTGCAGGGCGAGCTGTTCCCGGTGAGCGCGAAGACGGGGGAGGGGGTGGGCGACCTCGTGGAGCACATCGTGGGGCTGCTTCCGGAGGGGCCGTTCTTCTACCCGCCGCACGAGCACACCGACCTCTCGCAGACCGTGCAGCTTGCCGAGCTGATCCGCGAGCAGGTGCTCCTGCGCACGCGCGAAGAGCTGCCGCACGCCGCCGAGGTGGAGATCGACGAGCTCGAGGAGCGCGACGACGGTCTGCTGGTGATCTCCGCGCGCCTGTGGGCGGAGACCGAGTCGCAGAAGGGCATCCTGATCGGCGCGGGCGGGCGCATGGTCCGCGCGATCGGCAGCGCGGCGCGGGAGGAGATCGAGGCGATGCTCGGCCGGCGAGTCCACCTCGACATCAGCATCCGCGTGCGCAAGGGCTGGCGCCGCGACGAGGCGCTGCTCGACCGGCTGGGGATCGACTAGAGGCCGACTGCGCGCAGTGCCGCGTCGTGGTCGAGGTACTCCTCGGTGCGCACGGCCACTCCGTCGCGGAAGCGCGTAACGAACGCGAGCGGAACGGTGAGCTCAGAGTCCCCGTCGCCCACGCGGCTCGTCATTGTGCCGAGCTGAACCACCGCGTCGCCGGCGTCGACGTAGCGGCTGGCCTCGTAATGGAGGCCCTGAACCGTGTCGCGCCAATCCTGGAGGTATGGGCGGATCTCGTCGCGGCCGTGCAGCGTGCGCGCCGAGGGGTTCGACTCGGCGATCTCCCATTCGGCGTCGGGCGACAGCAGGCTCACCATCGTGTCGAGGTCGTCGCGGTTGAACGCCGCCTCAACCTGTTTGATCAGATCGACGTTCTCGGCGCTCACGCCGGGGAGTATGTCTGCGCACCGTCGAGCACGAACTCTCGGATCAGCTGCGCGAGCCGCTCCGGCTGGTCGATCGAAACGAACGTGTAGCTGTCGTCGATCAGCTCGAGCCGGCCGTTCGGCAGCCGGTCGAGGAGCCGCTCGGCGAGCTTCACCTTGAAGAACTTGTCCTCGCGCGCCCACGCGAGCAGCACCGGACGGTCGAAGTCACGCAGCCGCTCGGCCGCCGCCAGCGTGTCCTTCTTCGAGACCTGGCGGACGAACTTCTCCGTGTCCCGCTGCACGGCCTTGTTGCCGAAGTAGTTGCCGAACGCGCTTTCCATGGCCTCGTCGGGGATGCCGCGCTTGGAAAGCCAGCCGAAGCCAAGAGGGCTCTCGCGGAATGCGCGGATCTTCACCGGGCGGAGCGACGCCGCGAGCATGCCCGGGACCTTGGCGGCCCACTGCATGGGGCGGAACGCCGGGGGGAAGAAGTGCTCGAACGCATCGCACGGGGTGAGCACGAGCCGCGCCACGCGCTCCGGATGCTCGGTCACGAGCAGCTGGCAGATGGCGCCGCCGGTGTCGTTGCCCACGAGCGTGACGTCGCGCAGCTCGAGCTTCTCCATGAGCTCGGCGATCAGAGCGGCCACGGAACGGGGGCTGAGGTCGGCGTCCGGCTTCATCGGAGTGGCGTGTGCGCCGAGCGGCAGCTCGGGGACGACACAGCGCGCATGGGGCGCAAGCTGCTGCACCACCGGCGCCCACAGCATCCCGTTCGCAAGCAGCCCGTGGACGAAAAGAATCACCGGGCCGGAGCCGCCCGTGTCCTCGTAGGCGATGGTGCCGGCTGAGAGCTGAATTTCACTGTTGGCTGCCACGGGGTCTCCCATCTAGTATTCACATACAGGCTGTACGGATTATGCATACAGACAGTACGCATGTCAAACGGGGAAGCAAGGCCGCTCAGTCGGAGGCCACGCGCGCGAAACTCGTGAAGGTGGCGCGCCGGCTGTTCGCCAGGCGCGGTTATTCCGCCGTGGGCACTGAGGAGATCGTGCAGAAGGCGGGGCTCACGCGCGGCGCGCTCTACCACCAGTTCGAGGACAAGAAGGCCCTCTTTCGCGCGGTGTTCGAGCAGGTGGAGTCCGAGGTCACGCAGCGGATCCTGAGTGAGGCGGGTGCGGTGGCATCCGATCCGGTGGAAGAGCTGAGGACCGGCACGAGACTATGGCTCGACGCCTCGCTCGACCCCGAGGTGCGCCGCATTGTTCTCCTCGACGCTCCCGCCGTGCTCGGCTTCGAGGAATGGCGTCAGGTGGTGGCCCGCTACGGCCTCGGCGTTCTCGCAGCCGGGCTGGAGGCCGCGATGGAGACGGGAGTGATCGACAGGCAGCCCGTCACGGCGCTCGCCCACGTTCTGATGGGCGCGCTCGACGCGGCCGCCCTGTACGTGGCCGAATCAGACGACCCGCAGGCGGCGCGGAAGGACATGGAACCCGTGCTCGGGCGCCTCGTGGAGAGTCTCCGAACCTAAACTCCGCTCCTTGGACCTTGAGCCGACATTCGATGACAACGGCCTGATTCCGTGTGTCGTCCAGGACGCGCGCACCGGCGAGGTGCTCACGCTCGCCTACATGAACGAGGAGGCGCTCGCGCGCACGCGCGAGACGGG
>DATEPK010000389.1:0-3269 GCA_035273245.1 Thermoleophilaceae bacterium | reverse complement strand
CGGCCGATCGCGCCCATCTCCAAGGTGCGGCGCACGGACTCCGGCCTCTCGATCACGATCAACACCGACGGCGCGATCGTGGACGCCTACGTCGTGACCGACCGGCCCGAGGCCGTGGAGGAAGCGATGCGCGAGCGCGGCTGGACCGCCTCGTAGCGCACACCGAGCAGGCGCGCCGCCTCAGGTGTGACGGTGAGCCCCGCCTCCACCGCCGCCGCCAGTCCCAGCTCGGGCTCGACGTTCTTCACCTCGTGCAGGTGCGCCGCGCAGAGTGCCGCCACGAAGTCCGTGTGCCGGTTGCCGTGCACCGCGATGGCGCCGCGCTTGCGCGTCTCGCGCCGCAAGAGCTGCAGCAGCTGCTCGAGCCCCTCCGCGCCCTCCTCGCACGACGGCACGGGGACGTGCAGCCACTCGAGGCCCGCGGCGTCGTAGTCGCCCAGGTTGTGGCGCGTGGTCATCGTCGAGATCACGAGCCGCACGCCGTGCTCGGCGAGATACGCGATGTCCGCCTCGCGGCGCTCGGGCCGGTGGCTGCGGCCTCCGCCACCCGGGCGCTCCATCGCGCACAGCTTCTTCGGCCGCGCCCACCAGATCCGGTTGGGTGTTTCCATCCTCACTCCTCGGTCGCTTTAGACTCCTAAGTCGTGAGCGACGGGTTCTCGCCCCCATGTGCCGCGTACTTGGTTGCGTAGCTGCGGAGCCGGTCTCCCTGCGGCACGAGCTGCTCGAGGCGGAGAACCCGATGATCCGCCAGTCCGAGCACCACGATTCCGGCTGGGGCCTGGCGGTCTACAAGCGCGGCGAGGGCGAGGAGCCGGTATGCAAGCGCTTCCCGAACGCGGCCTTCGAGGACGACGGCTTCGGGGCCGCCACCGAGCTGCGCGGCCGCATCTTCAACGTGCACGTGCGGCGGGCCACGATGGGCGGGCTCGTGATGCAGAACACGCATCCGTTCCGCCTCGGGCCGTACTCGTTCGGCCACAACGGCACGATCCTCTACTTCCCGCGCCTGCTCGACATGGACGTGCAGCCGCCGAAGGGCACGACCGACAGCGAGCACTTCTTCAACTACCTGATGTCGCACCTCGACCGCGGCGACATCGTCGGCTCGCTGCGCAAGGCGGTGACCGCGGTGATCGAACGCTCGCCGTTCTCCGGGATCAACTTCCTGTTCGGCGACGGCGAGCGCCTCTACGCGTACAAGCTCGGCATCTTCGAGCTGCATTGGCTCCACCGGCCAGGGCAGCTGCTCGTCGCCTCCGAGAGGATCACTGACGAGGCGTGGCACTGCGTGGCGCAGGACGTTCTGCTCACGCTCGACCCGAACGACGTGGAGGAGCCGCACGCCGAGCGGCTTCTGGGCGACGAGCTTGTCGAGCGGGCGGAGATCGTGAAGTTCACCGAGGGGCACGGGCTGCGCGGCGAAGAGCGCGGACGGTTCGCGGCTGAGCGGGCCGCGCGCCTGGCCGCCGCCGAGTGACGCGGCGGCTCGCGCTGTTCCTCAATCCCGCCGCGGCCGGCGGTCGTGCTGCGCGCGCGCTCCCACTCCTGAGGGACGAGCTCGACCGGATGCGGGCGAGCTACCGCGTGGCCGACACTCGAAGCCTCGAGCACACGCGCGAGGGCGCGCTCGAGGCCGCCGCGGCCGGCGAGACGGTGGTGGCGATCGGCGGCGACGGCCTTGTGGGCTGCCTCGCGGGCGCGCTTATGAACACGGATGCCGCGCTCGGCATCGTCCCCGGCGGGCGCGGGAACGACTTCGCGCGCGTGCTCGGCATCCCGGCCGACCCCAAGGCTGCCGCGCGCCTCGTGATGGAGGGTGATGAGCGGCGCGTTGACGTTGCCCACGTGAACGGCCGGCCGTTCGTGGGAATCGCCAGCGTGGGCTTCGACTCCGACGCGAACCGGCTCGCCAACGAAGCGCGCGTGGTGAAGGGGCAGCTCGTGTACCTCTACGCCGGCCTGCGCACGCTGGTGGAGTGGAAGCCCGCTACGTTCGAGGTCGTGGTGGACGGCGAACATCACACCGCCATCGGCTACGGAGTGGCGGTGGCCAACTCGAAGGCTTACGGCGGCGGCATGTACCTCGTGCCGCACGCCGAGCTAGAGGACGGCCGGCTCGATGTCCTGCTCACCACGCAGGACTCCAAGCTGCACCACCTCGCACTCATACCCAAGCTGTTCAAGGGCCGCCACGTGGACGATCCGTATCTGCGCTGGCTCGCCGGCTCCGAGATCGAGGTGAGCGCGGACCGGCCGTTCACCGTCTACGCCGACGGCGATCCGATCGCCGATCTGCCCGTGAAGATCGGCGTGACGAAGCAAGCGCTGCGGGTGATCGCGCCGCGATGATGCGAGTGAAGCTCGCGATCGCGCGCGCACTCCGCGTGCTGACCCGGCGCGTGGGGCGGCGCGGCGGTACGACGCTGCCGGGACGCGTGCTGCTGCGGCTCGCCCCCGGGACGATCGCGGTGCTCGGCAAGCGGCTCGAGCGCGGCTCGGTGGTGGTGTCCGCCACCAACGGCAAGACCACCACGTCGGCCATGCTCGCCGCGGTGCTCGAACGCGGCGGCGCCGAGTTGGTGAGCAACCGGGCGGGCTCCAACATGAACTGGGGCGTGGCCACCGCGCTGCTCGACGCCGGGAGCGCCCCCGGGCAGATCGGCCTGTTCGAGGTGGACGAGGCGTGGCTCGCGCCCGTGGCGCGTGACCTCGACCCCTCGCTCGTCCTGCTGTCCAACCTGTTCCGGGACCAGCTCGACCGCTACGGCGAGCTCGAGCTGCTCGCCGACAGCTGGGCCGAGCTCGTGGCGGAGCGCGACGGAACCTCCACCTTCGTGTTGAACGCCGACGACCCGCTCGTGGCCGACCTCGGCCGCGACCGCCAGCGGGTCGTGTACTTCGGCGTGGAGGACCGCTCGCACTCGCTCGAGGCGCTCGAGCACGCGTCCGACTCGAAGCGCTGCCGCAACTGTGGGCACGATTACGTCTATGACGCCGTCTATCTCGGACACCTCGGCCGCTACCGCTGCCCGAACTGCGGCCGGGAGCGTCCGCAGCCGCAGGTGGCGGCTGAGAAGGTCACACTGCGCGGCATGTCGGGCTCTGACGTGCGCATCGGGACCCCGGCGGGCGCGATCGAGCTGAGCCTCCCCCTCCCCGGCCTCTACAACGTCTACAACGCGCTCGCCGCCGCGGCGTCGGCGTTCGCCCTCGGCGCGCGCGCGGAGCACGTGCGCGCGGGACTCGAGCACGCGGCTGCCGTCTTC
>DATEPK010000388.1:0-3019 GCA_035273245.1 Thermoleophilaceae bacterium | reverse complement strand
TGGAACCAGTGGTTCGTCCCGGCGCCCATCGCGATCATCGAGCGGCCCTCGGTCACCTCCGCGTTGCGCGCGAACTCGCGGCCCACGCGCGCCACGAGATGCCGGTCCACGCCGCTGATCGCCTCCTGCCAAGCCGGCGTGCACGGCGCCGGATCGTCGTAGTCCGCAGGCCACTCACCAGGCAGGCCTTCGCGCCCAACGCCGTAGTGCGCCAGCGTCAGGTCGAGCACGGTCGTCACGAGCTTCCCGCCGATGCGCACAGCCGGCACGCCCCGGGTGACGTGACCGCCCCGCTCCGCCTCGCCGGTGTCGAAGCGCGGTAGCTCCACGCTCACGCGCTCCTCGGCGCGCTCGATCAGGCTGAGCAGCGGCTCGATCCCGTCGAGCTTCAGGTTCCAGCGCCCGGGCTCGCCGTAGCGGTGGCCCACCGAGCCGTTCGGTACCACCGGCTGCCCGCTGCGCTCGTCGATCAGCACCGGCTTCCAGTCGCCGTGCTCCTCCCCGGCGGGCGCGCCCTCGAGGTCCGAGGCGCGCAGCATCCGGTCCGGCACGTACGCGCCATCGCGCTCCCGAAGCGTCACGAGCAGCGGCAGGTCGGTGAAGCGGCGAGCGTAGTCGCGGAAGTACGGCGTCTCCCGGTCCACGTAGAACTCCTTGAGGATCACGTGGCCCATCGCCATCGCCATCGCGCCGTCCGAGCCCGCCGTGCCGGCCAGCCAGTGATCGGCGAACTTCGTGTGCTCGGCGTAGTCGGGCGAGACCACCACCACCTTCTGTCCGCGGTAGCGCGCCTCCACCATGAAGTGGGCGTCCGGCGTGCGCGTGGTGGGGAGGTTCGTTCCCCAGATGATCAGGTAGCCCGAGTTGAACCAGTCGCCCGACTCCGGCACGTCCGTCTGGTCGCCGAAGACCTGCGGGGAGGACGGCGGAAGGTCGGCATACCAGTCGTAGAACGACAGGATCACGCCGCCGATGAGCGACAGGAAGCGGGTGCCCGCGGCGTATGAGGCCATCGACATCGCGGGTATCGGCGTGAAGCCCACGCAGCGATCGGGACCGTGGCGCTTGATCGTGTGCACGTGTGCGGCGGCGACGATCTCCACCACCTCGTCCCACGTCGCGCGCACGAAGCCGCCCTTGCCGCGCTGGCGGCGATAGAGCCGCGAGCGCTCGGGGTCGTCCACGATCTCGGCCCACGCTTCCACCGGGTCGCCCAGGCGCCGGCGCGCCTCGCGGAACATCTGGAGCAGGCTGCCGCGCACGTACGGGTACTTCAGCCGCAGCGGCGAGTACGTGTACCAGGAGAACGAGGCTCCGCGCGGGCAGCCGCGCGGCTCGTACTCCGGCATGTCCGGTCCCGTCGACGGATAGTCCACGGCCTGCGACTCCCACGTGATGAGACCGTCCTTCACGTACACGTTCCACGAGCACGAGCCCGTGCAGTTCACGCCATGGGTGGAGCGCACCACCTTGTCGTGCGCCCAGCGGCCGCGATAGCTGCGCTCCCAGTCGCGGTCCTTGGCCACCAGCTGGCTCCAGCCCTCCTCGGACACCGGGCCCCGCCGGAGGAACCGGTGCGCTTCGAGCAACGGGCTGGCACGGTCGGCCATGTACCACTTACTCCTGGCCAAGCGGGGACGGGCGAGCCATTTTTACAGAGTGGCTGTGTAGTCCTACGACCGATGTCTCATTGAGACCCGGACCGGGCTCCTCCGATAGTGGCGCCACCGTCGCAAACGGCGGTGAAGGACACACGACACGAGGAGCTCGCATGAAGCTTTCACGGCATTCCGTAACGGCCATCGCGGCCGCCATGGCCCTGGCGGCCAGCGCCTCGCCGGCACTCGCGCGCGGCGGTGGTGGCGGCACCGGCGGCGGTGGCGGTGGCGGAGGGACGACCGCCAGCCCGGCGCCGACCCCCACGAACGACTGGACGCTCTGTTCCGAGTTCGCCACTCCGATCGGCGTCTTTCCGACGGCCCCGGACGGCTCGTCGCTGCTAGTGAACGAGCTCGGCGGCATCGGCTGCCTGGTGGCGAAGAACTCGGGCGGACTGCTGAGCATCTACGAGGTTCGCAGCGGCGCGGGCTGGGTGCCCTCGATCAAGTCGTCGGACCCGAACAAGCTCGACGTGCAGTGGACGTGGCCGGGCGACGGCACCCGGCACGAGATCACCGTGCAGCCGGGCAAGACGGTCATCCGCTAGCGAGCGGTCACTGGGGCGGGCTCGTGTACTGCTCGTCGGTCACGTGCTCGCCCCAGCTCACGGGGCTGCCGCTCTCGTCGGCCTGCTGCATCGCGATGTGAACCATGAAGCGGTCGGCCGCGGCCCCGTGCCAGTGCTTCTCCCCAGGCTCGAAGAAGACGCGATCGCCCGGTCGGATCAGCTCCACCGGGCCGCCCTCGCGCTGGCATAGTCCGACGCCCTCGGTGACAAAGATCGTCTGGCCGTGCGGATGGGTGTGCCACGCCGTACGGGCGCCGGGCGTGAAGTGGACGTTGGCGGCCGCGATCGTCGAGCTGCCGGCGGGAGCGGCGAGCGCGTCGATGTAGACGTCGCCGGTGAACCAGTCCTCCGGACCCTTCTGAGTCTCGAGGCTGCTCCGCGTGATCTCCATGCTGGGTGTCCTCCTTGGTCGAGATCGGCGTCGCAGCAAGCTAACTGGTCCAGTCCCGCACATCCGCGCGCGGCTAGCCCAGAAGCGGGCGTGGGTCGAATGTCGCGCGCACGCGCGTGATCCGGCCGTCCTCGACGTGGCTCCAGGGTCTCGCTCCTCTGCTGAGGGTGCAGCGCGCTCTAGGCATCGGTCGCGAGCGCCCACGGCGAACGGGCGGCCTCGAGGATGCGCTCAAACTCGATCGGTGCCTGCTCGGCGGCTCGGCGCACGGCGCCGGCATCGCCCTCGAAGAGACACAGCACCACCTCGTCCTCGCGCATCAGCATCGAGCCGAGGTAGCGGACGGCGAGGCCCGCTTCCGCCAGGCGGGCCGCGCTCGCTTCGGCGCGCTGGTCGAGCGC
>DATEPK010000387.1:0-3281 GCA_035273245.1 Thermoleophilaceae bacterium | reverse complement strand
AATCGCGATCGTGTCCGCCTTGCGGTGCCGGGCGAGCTTCATCGCGCGCACCACGAGCGGATGCGGGCGCCCGGCCGAGAAGCCGATCACGAGCGTGTTCTCGTCTATGCGGCCGAGCCGCGCCAGGCCCTCCTGACTCGGAGACGCCACCACCTCGCAGCGCAGGTCGAGCAGCATCAGCAGGTGGCGCAGGTAGCTCGCGAAGAAGGCCATCTGGTCCGTGCCGCAGAGGAGGATGCGCTCGGCTCGCGAGATGAGCTGCACGGAGGCGAAAACCTCGTCGCGGTCGACCTTGCGCGCCGTGTCCTCGAGGTTGGTGTGGTCGGCCGCCAGCGACGCCTCGAAGTCGGTCTGGTCGATCGGGAAGAGCGGCTGCGTGGTGAGCTCGGGCGCGCCGCCGTTGGACGACTCCCGCCCGCGGCGGTACTCGTCACGCGCCGCCGCCTGGAGCTCGGGGAAGCCCTCGAACCCGAGCGCCTGGGCGAAGCGCACAACCGTCGAGCTCGAGGTGGAGGCGCGGCGCGCCAGCTCCTCCGCCGTCTGGAACGCCGCCTCGTCGAGGTGGTCGACTATGTACTGGCCCACGTCCTTCTGCGAACGCGAGAACTCGTCGAAGCGCTGGCGGATCTCCTCGCTGAGGGTCAGCGCACTGGTGCCTGCTCGGGTCACGGCGGAGTGATTCCACCGCGACGCGAAAGTTCCTTCCGTTATGCCGACGGCTCTTGAGGATCAGATGAACTTCGGGTACAGCGTCATCCCGCCGTCGACGAAGATCGTCGAACCCACGACGTAGTCGGCCTCCGGGCCGGCCACCCACGCGATCGCCGCCGCTATCTCCTCCGGCTTGCCGGTGCGGCCGAGCGGGATCTCGTCCTCCACGGCCTTGCGCTTCTGCTCGTCGTCGATCAGGTCCTGGTTGATCGGCGTGAGGATCGCGCCCGGCGCGACATTCACGAGGCGAATGCCCTGCGGCGCGAGCTCGCGCGCCACGGTCTGCATGAACAGCTTCATCCCGCCCTTCGAGGCGCAGTAGTGGCTGAACTCGCGCCAGGGGATCACCTCGTGCACGCTCGACACGTTGATGATCGCGCCAGGGATCCCCGCCTTCGTCATCCCGCGCGCGGCCTCGCGCGTGCAGAGGAACGCGCCCGTGAGGTTGACGGCGATCACCTTGTTCCACTCCTCGAGCGGCATGTCGATGACCTTGAACGCCTTCTCGATGCCGGCGTTGTTCACGAGCAGGTCGATCGGGCCGCCGAGCTCGTCGCTCGCGCGCTCGAACATCGACACCACCTGCTCCTCGCTCGAAACGTCGGCCTCGATGGCGAGCGTGCGGCCGCCCGCATCCGTGATTGTCTTGACGACCTCGTCGGCTTGGTCCGGATTCCCGACGTAGTTGATGACGACGGCGGCGCCGTCGGCCGCCAGCCGCGTGGCCGTGGCGGCGCCTATTCCGGTGGCCGACCCGGTGACGAGAGCGCGCCGGCCGCTGAGGGGTTCACTGTTGGTGGGCATAGATCGGCAATCTACGGGACGCCGGTAATCTCCGGCGTCCATGGCCCAGCCTCTTCAGATGCTTCAGCGCGTCTCCTATGACGATCTCTACCGCCGCTGGGAGAAGGGCAACTGGAGCGCCACAGAGATCGACTTCGACGAGGACCGCCGGCAGTGGCACGAGGACTTCAGCGAGCTCGAGCGCCAGGCCGCGCTGTGGAACTACGCGATGTTCCTTCACGGTGAGGACTCGGTGGCGGACAACCTGTCCCCGTTCATCGACGCCGCGCCGCGCGAGGAGCACAAGTACTTCCTCGCCACCCAGCAGGTGGACGAGGCGCGCCACGCGGTGTTCTTCGGACGCTTCATGCGCGAGGTTGTGGAGAACGGCGAGAGCTACGCCGGCTCGCTCGAGGCCACCCGCCCGCAGCTCACCTGGGGCTTCAAGAAGGTGTTCGCGCGGCTCGACCAGATGGCCGACGAGCTGCGCCGCGACCGCTCGCGCACCAAGCTCGCGCAGGGCATCGCGCTCTACCACATCGTGATCGAGGCCTCGCTGGCCCAGCCCGGCCAGCACTTCATCGAGAGCTACCTCGAGGAGCGCGGCATCCTGCCCGGCTTCCGCTCCGGCATGGCCAACGTCGCGCTCGACGAGCAGCGCCACATCGGCTTCGGCGTGAAGCTCCTGTCCGACCTCGTCGAGGAGGATCCCGAATGCCGCGACGCCGTGGCGGAGCTCCTGCGCGAGATGTTCCCCTTCACCGCCGCCGTGTTCGTTCCGCCGAACTGGGACCGCCGCTACAGCGAGGTGTTCGGCTTCACGATCGAGGAGATCTTCGCCGAGGGCATGAGGTCGATGGAGACGAAGATGCGCAGCGCGGGCATGCCGCTCGAGCAGATGCCGGCCATGCCGATCCGCTTCGACCTGTCTGTCGAGGAGCGCGTGCGGAGCGCCATCGTGCTGCTGCAGGCCGGCGTGCTCGGAGAGAAGAACGGCCCGGTGTCGCGCGAGCCGGAGGTGCTCGAGCTGCTGTTCGACTCGCTACGCACCTCCGTGGACCCGCGCCATTCGCATGGCCGCCCAACGACGATCCAGTGGGATTTCAGCGACGCGGAACCGTGGTACCTGCACGTGGAAAACGGCGACGCATCGGTGTCGAGCGGACATGCGGCGAACGCCGACCTGACGTTCCGCTGCCGCTACGAGGACTGGGTGGACGTGATGGGCGGCCGCGCGGACCCGCGCCTCCTGATGCTGAAGGGCAAGCTCCGCCCGCGGGGCAACCCAATGGCGCTGTGGCGGATGCAGAAGCTCTTCGGACGTTGATCCGCCTATGGCGACGGTGGACATCCGCCCGCTCGCGGTCACAGACGCCCGCACCCTCGCGCAGCTGTACTCCGACAACCGCGACTTCCTCGCGCCCCTCGAGCCGCTGCGGCCGGAGGCGTTCTACACGTTCGAGGGGCAGCGCCGCCACATCGCGCAGCTGAGCGACCGCCGCTCGTCCGACACCGCGTACCCGTTCGTGATGGTGGTGGGCGGACGGATCGTCGGCGCCATCAACTTGTCGAACGTGGTGCGCGGAGCGTTCCAGAGCTGCAACGTCGGCTACTGGGTGGCGGAGGAGCACAACGGCCAGGGCTGCGCTACCGCGGCGCTCGGTCTCGTTTGCGAGCGCGCGTTCGGCGAGCTCGGCCTGCACCGCGTGGAGGCCGGCACGCTGCTGCACAACGTGGCCTCTCAGCGCGTGATCGAGAAGAACGGCTTCACGCGGATCGGCGTGGCG
>DATEPK010000386.1:0-10277 GCA_035273245.1 Thermoleophilaceae bacterium | reverse complement strand
CCTTCCTGTTCGCCCGTCAGGAGAACCTCGAGACGATCCACCAGCACAACGTCGTGGCCGAGCGCTACGGCCTGATCGGCGAGCTGGAGCGCGAGCTGCGCACGCACGAGCCGATCGCCGGCCACGTAACGATGCGCGACTGGCTGCATCGTCGCTAGTCGCGAGTTCTTGATCGAACATCCGTGGAGCCGGGCAGCGCGGCCTTCAGGACCCCAGCGCGGGCACCGACGCCTCCCCAAAGGAGGTGGCAAGAATGCCGTCTACCACAACCCGCCTCTCGCAGGATGCCGCGATCGTCCTGGGACTGGCGCGCACGGCCATCCCATTCGCGGCGAGTAGGGAAGACGAGGGCGAGCGCTGGGTGCGCCTGCTGCGGCTGCACGGCCAGGTGGGCCTGGCGATGCAGGCTCTCGGGCTGAGCGAGGCGCCGATCGAGTCGCCCGCCACGCCCCGTGCCGTGCGCCTCGGCCGGCGGCGCGAACAGCCCGGCGCCATCGTGGACGAGGTCGAGGCCCGCGCCACCCAGCTGGCGGCGGAGCGGCGCGCGCAACTCGTCAGCACCGTCGACGTGTTCTTCGCGCTGCTCGACATCTACAGCTACTCGTTTGAGCGGGCGCTGTACGCGCGCGGGACCACGCGGCTCGAGCTGATTCAGGAGCTGTGCCGGGACGGCTTCCCGGTGCCGGCGCCGTACGGCGGCGTGCCCGCCTAGGTGGTGCGCGCTTCCTCGATGCGGCGGCGCACGTTGAGGAAGTAGTCGAAGCCCGACACCACCGTGATCACCACGGCTGAGTAGACGAGCACCTGCACCCACGCCTCGGTCGTGTGGTCCACCGCGATCAGCGCGAGCACGGCGGCCACCTGCACGATCGTCTTGATCTTGCCGAGGAAGCTGGCCGGGATCACCACGCCCTGCTGACCCGCGGCGATGCGCAGGCCGGACACCGCGAACTCGCGCGCGATGATCACCATCGCGATCCAGGCGGCCACGCGGTTGAGGCTCACGAGCGAGATGAGCGCGGCGGCGATCAGCAGCTTGTCCGCCACCGGATCCATCACCTTGCCGAAGGTGGTGATGCTCTGGCGCGAGCGGGCGATGTAGCCGTCGAGGCCGTCGGTGAATGCGGCCACGGCGAACACGATCGCCGCCACCACCGAACCGTGCGCGGTGTTCACGAGCAGCGCGACCACCAGCACCGGCACGAGCAGGATTCTGATGACCGTGAGGACGTTCGGCAGGTTCAGCGGGAACATCGAAGCCAGCCTACCCGGAGGCAGGCGAGCTCATCCGCTCCCGATGCAGGATCTCGATCCCGATGCTGCTGCCGATCGGACCGATCGGCGAGACCGTGGCGGCGAGCAGCCACCACGGGAAAACGCCGCGCCGACAGCCGATCGCGACGGCGCAGCAGAGGCACGTCCAGCCGATGCCGTGGATCCAGCCGAGCACGAGCTGAGCGTGCTGGGACATTCCGCCGATCCACGTGACGAGCAGCGCCGTGAAGATCAGCGACTCGAACGCCGAGTACAGCCGAACCGCGCGAAAATACGACATGCGCGGGAGGTTAGCTCCGCCGGATCAGACAGCGGCGGGCTGAGGCGGCTCCGCCTCAGGTTCGGGCTCGCCGCGTTTGCGCCGATGTCCCATCCCGCCGGGCCCGCGCGCGAGAAAGTGGGCCACGCCGAGGATGAGCAGCCCGTTGACCGGATGCAGCCCGCCGATAGCCGCGACGCTGTCGCCGGCGGCCGCCAGGCCGAACTGGATGAGCATCAGGACGAACAGCGCGACAGCGAGCCGTAGCTGCTCGCGGTTGACGATCGCCAGTACGAGCAGGGCGAACGAGATCAGGACCAGCGCGTCGCCCACCGCGCGGTGAGGATCGAAGGCGCTCGACTCGAACAGCTTGTCGCTCCCGTGCGGCTTCGCGCGGAACACCGCGAGCCCCGCGAGGAAGAACTGCAGGACGGCACCCAGTAGAACCAGCCAGCCGAGCACCCGCTGTGCGGTTTGAGCCCGTTCGACTTGCGCGGTTGACCCCTCCACTCGTCGTACCCTAGACGAGGGCGCCGACGCCATCGCGGCATAAGATCGGCTGATGGATCTCGCCGGCAGGCGCGCACGAATCCTGACGCTCGCCGCGGTGCTGCTCTTCATCGGGGGCACCGTGGCCGCGGTAGTCACGCAGGGTCTCGAGCTGAGCTACGACTGGCTCTTCATCTGGCTGCTGCTCGGCCTGCTTGCGCTCTCGCTCACCGACGTGAAGCGCTGGGCGCGCGGCGTGGTCTTCGACTGGCTGCCATTCGCGCTGTTCCTGCTCGCATACGACTTCGCGCGCGGCGTGGCGGACAACATCGGCATCGCTCCGCACACGAGCACCGGCATCGACTTCGATCGCGCGCTCTTCGGCCACACCCTGCCCACCAACTGGCTGCAGGACCGGCTCTTCGACGTGGACGTGGCGCACTGGTACGACTACGTCACCTTCTTCGTCTACCTGTCGCACTTCTTCGTCACGCTGATCGTCGCTGCGTTCCTCTGGCGCTACCGCTACCCCCTCTTCCGCCGCTGGCGGGCGATGGTGATGGGCATTGCGGCCACCGGGTTCGCCACCTACGCGCTGTTCCCCGGCACGCCGCCGTGGCTCGCGTCGCAGGACGGGCGGCTCCCGCCGATCACGCGCACGATCGGCTACATGTGGCAGCACGTGGGTGTGTACCCTGCGGCCGCGCTGTTCGAGACGAGCAACCGCTACGTGAACGAGGTGGCGGCCATCCCCTCGCTGCACGCGGCGTACACGCTGCTCGTGGTGCTGTTCTTCTGGCGAAGGGTGCCGATGTGGGCGCGGCCGCTGCTGCTTCTGTATCCGCTGGCGATGGGCTTCACGCTCGTGTACACCGGCGAGCACTACGTGTTCGACGTGGTGTTGGGCTGGGTGTACGCGGTGGGCGTGTACTCGGCGGTGCTCGCTTTCGAGCGCTACCGCGCCGGCTCGCGCGAAGAGCCTGCCCGCACTCCGCTGACGCTGGATGAGTCGCGCGTGCGCGCTTAGCCTTGCCATACGACTTAACGCTCGTTTAGCATTCGCGACATGAGGAGAGGTGCGGCCGGACTCGCCGCCTCGCTCGGACTCGCGCTCGCGCTGCTGTGCTCGCCTGCCTACGGGGCGGCCAAGAAGCCGCCGCGCCCGTCGATTCCGCGGGAGATACCCGCGCGCGTGGCGGGCGCGATCACGGTCGCGTGGCATGGCGATCCCGCGCGCGGTTGTGCGGCGGCGGGTCTCTGCGACGTCAGTGGATCGCTCGTCTACGCCCCTCAGGAGGCCATGGTCGAAGGGGTGAAGCTGCGGCACGGCGGCCTCCAGCCCACGGAGGTGGACCTGTTCGGGGATCAAGGGGCGACGGTGCGTGTCGAGCGGAGTCCGTCCGGTGGCGAGCCGAGTACATGCGTGGACACAGTGGATGCGTCCGACCTGCTGCTCACTCCCACGCCCGTCGGCCACGATCGCCTTCGTTTCGACGTATCCGACGAGTTCCTGAGTGAGTCCGCGCTGGCCAGCGGACGCTGTGCCGGGCCGGTCAACAACGACCTGCGGGGAAAGCTGCCCTCGGGGGTCCTCAACCTGCCGGCGCTTCAGCGGGGGTCGGCACTTCTGAACATGAGCTCGCGCCACCCCTTTGACGCCGGGCCGTTCAGCGGTGAGGTGGTGTCCACGCTGGGGGTGCGCGTCGGAGCGAAGTCTCCGGTCGACGAGGGCGGGTTCACCATCTCGAGCGGTGGATCGCTTTCCAGCGCGGACCGGTCAGGAAAGCGTGTACTCCAGCTGACGATGGAGTACGAGCTGACTGGCTCGACGGGCACCCTCGTAACACGGTTCGCCGGGCTCCAGCCGCCGCTGTGCGTCCCGCTTGACGCTTGCGGTGCGAGCGGAGCAGTCACGTACACGCCCGGCAAGGTCTCCGGGACCCTCTGGATCTTCGCCGGCGAACGGCTCCACGCCGGCCAGCATCCGACGCTCAGGTCGGCCCTCCACCAACTGCGCGCGGGGCGCCTCCGGGTGCGGGCCTTCGCGGACCTTGGCCCGGAGAGCTTCGCCCACGCCTCCGCCACCGTCACGCGCGTGGGGGACGCCACCTGTACGGACAGTGTGGCCTCCGCCTTCGCGCCCATATACGTCTTCCAGTGGAAGCGTCGGCTACAGGTGCGGCTCGCAGGCCCCACCGACGGCTCGCCAGACGGCCTACGTACGCGTTGTCCCGGGCCGAGTCAGAACGACGCGGTGGCAGGAGGATCGTTGGCCGCCGGCCGAATCGCCTCGTCTCGCGTGGGCGCGCGCAAGGTCGCTGTCGTGCTTTCGCGGCCCGGCGCGTTTTCAGGGGGTGGATACGTGGGCACGCGCTCCGGATCGCTGACGCTTCGGCTGGTCCGCAAGCGAATCGAAGAGCGGGTGGTGCGGGGACAGCTGGACGGATGAAGAAGCTCGCCGTCGCCACTCTTGCTCTCCTCGTCCTCGGCGTCTGCGCGCCACGCGCCGTCGCGGCCTTCTTCACCGAGTCGATCACTGAATTCGTGTTCCTCGCACCGGGCTCCCCGACAGGAACACCCGAGATCGACCTGCCGGTGAGCGTGACCGGAACCCTTTCCGTCGAGTTCCATGGCTCGGCGGCGGCGGGCTGCGCGGCTCTCGGCCGCTGCTCGTTTTCTGGCACCGAGGTGTTCGATCCGGGGCGAAGTGGTCATGTGCTGCTCGACCAGGCATCCGTGGGAGGGAAGCGGAAGCTGATCGGGAGCCTCGTGCTCGATGGCGCCGAACCCACCGCGGCGCATACGGAGCGCGCCTCTGGCTCGGGAGTGGCCGGCAGCTGCGCCGATGTCGCCGGAGACAGCGCGTATTTCACGACGTCCCTCGCGGCCCATCCCGTGGACTCGCTCAGCATCGGCATCGGCAGCTCGTCGTCTGGCGCGCTAAGCGACGACCTCTTCGCCAGTCGTTGCGCTGGACCGCTCGGATCGGATCTCGCGCCGTTCCTCCCGTCGCGACGGCTGTCGCGTTCGCTGATTGAACATGGCGGCAAGCTCGACCTCTCGACCACCAAGCCATTCAGCGCTGCGGGCTTTGCCGGAATACTCCGGTCGACCATCGTCCTGCGCTTTGGTCATGCGCGCCGGCTTCATTTCCCCACTCACTTCGGTGGCAAGCACCCCACCCGTTTGCGCGAGACCGTCGTCGCGTACAGAGTCGAACGCGTTGCCGGCCACGTGGGCCTGACTTTTAGCGGGCTGGGGGATCCGGCCCAATGCCTCGCCCTCGATGCATGTGGGACCAGCGGCACGATCGGCGAAGCGCCTGTCGGAAACCGAGGAACTTTCGACTTCTTCGTCATCACAGGTGCAGCCCGGCCGCGGCGGGACGCGCGCACGCTGCTGGGCCTCGCCACAGCGGGCCGCACTGCCGGGCTTACCGCCTTCGGTATCGGCGTGTGGTTCGGCCACGGTGGCGGCGTTCAGAGCTCGGTCACGCACGATGACGGCGGGCCTCCATGTACCGACTCTCAGAATCTGAAGACCGGTGCTCTCACAGGCTCCGTGCGGCACTCGCACCTCCGGCTCCGGTACGGGCCGCCCGACGCCGACAACTCGCTCAGCACACGGTGCGGTGGCCCGCTCCAATCTGACCTCGTGGCGGGTCAGGCTCTCGCGAGCGGGGAGCTGCCGGTGAGCGCGCTGCGCCGCAAGACTCTGACGATCCATCTGAAGCGGCCGCCCTCGGTGGTGCCCACAACCGGCTACACGGGGTCGATCCAGTCCGACATCACGATCACCCTGCAACGCATCGCCGTACGCGAGCGCATCCTGCGCTTCTGAGCACCCCTTTCTTACGCCTTTTTTCGCTTCGTCTTACGGGCTGTTGAGTACGGCCTGGGAAATTGGTCCGTGCGGAAGAGCCCCGACGAAGGAGTGGTTGTGGAACGCGGCATGAGACGGAAGCTGGCCATCGGTGCGACCGGGCTTGTCGTCTTGGGAGGAGGCGGCGCGGCTTATGCCGTGACCAAGTCGAACGACAACCCGCGGCAGGCATTTCTCGGGGACGTGGCCAGGCGGCTCAACGTCAGCCCGCAGCGGTTGAACAGCGCGCTCACCGGCGCGTTCGAGGATCGGCTCAATGCCGCGGTGAAGGCCGGCCGGATCACGCAGGCGCAAGCGGACGCGATCAAGAAGAAGGTCGAACAGGGCGGCGGCCCGCCACCCGTTTTCGGGGCTCGTATAGGCGGACCCGGCGGTCCCGGCTTCTTCTTCCAGCGCCGCATCGCGGGGCCGACGGTCAAGCTCGGCGTAGGCGCCGCGGCCACGTACCTCGGTCTCACCCCGCAGCAGCTGGTCGCGAAGCTGCAGTCGGGCAAGTCGCTGGCGGACGTCGCCGGCGAGCAGAACAAGTCGGTCGACGGACTGAAGAGCGCGATCACGGACGGCGTGAAGGCGAAGCTCGACCAGGCCGTCAAGAACGGCAAGCTCAGCCAGGCCCAGGAGAACAACATCCTGAGCAGGCTCGGCAACCGGCTCGACATGCTCGTGAACCACAAGGGCCTCGGCCCGCCCCCCGGCTTGCGCTTCGGCGGGAAGGGCCCGATCAAGGATGGGATCGACGCTTCGGCGAAGTACCTCGGCCTCACTGACAAGCAGCTGATGGACAAGCTCGCTTCCGGCAAGTCGCTCGCGGACATCGCGGGCGAGCAGAACAAGTCGGTGGACGGGCTGAAGACCGCCATCACGAACTCGGTGAAGTCCGACCTCGACGGCGCGGTGAAGGCCGGGAAGCTGACGCAGACGCAGGAGAACAGGCTGCTCGGCAACCTCGGCAGCCGGCTCGACAAGCTCGTGAACCGCAAGGGCCTGCTGCCCGGCCCGCCACCGTTCATGAAGCCGGGCGCACGTGGAGCGAAGCGCGGCTTCTTCTTCTTCGGCGGCGCGCCGGCACAGGCGGGCCCGCCGCCGGGCGGCCCGATCATCTGAGGGATCATGCGCGGGCGGGCGCGCGTCAGCGCCCGCCCAGTCGCATAGAGTGCGGGTGGGCATGGCCGACCGACTCGCGAACAAGGTCGCCCTCATCACGGGCGCCGGATCCGGCCTTGGCCGCGAGATGGCGCTCCTGTTCGCGCGCGAGGGCGCGACGGTCGTGATCAACGACATCGACGCCGACGCCGGGGAGAAGACGGCTTCCGAGATCGGCGGCAGTGCGCGGTTCGTTTCCGGCGACGTTTCCGACGACGCGTCCGTGAAGAGCCTCTTCGACTCCGTTCGCGATGCCCACGGCCGCCTAGACGTGAGCGTGCACAACGCCGGCATCATGGACCCGCGGGACGAGGGCCCCACCGTCACACCGCTCGACGTCTGGGACCGCGTGATCGCGATCAACCTCACCGGCGTCTTCCTCTGCTGCCGCTACGCGATCCCGCTGATGCTCGACACGGACGGCATGGGATCGATCATCAACATCGCCTCGTTCGTCGCGCTGATTGGTGCGGCCTCGCCCCAGATCGCATACACGGCGAGCAAGGGCGGCGTGCTCTCCATGACGCGGGAGATCGCGGTGGAGTACGCGCGTCAGGGCATCCGCGCAAACGCGATCTGCCCCGGACCGATCCGCACGCCGCTGCTCGAGTACCTGATCGCCGATGAGGAGAAGCGCGAAAACCGCCTCAACCACATTCCCGCGGGGCGCTTCGGCGAGCCGTCGGACATCGCCAACGCGGCGGTGTATCTGGCGAGCGACGAGAGCGACTGGGTGACCGGCACCGAGTTCAACGTGGACGGCGGGATCACCGCGGCGTACCTGACGAAGCCGTAGCTCCGGCCGCTTCGCATCGACCCGTCCGGAGCTTTGCTTCCCCTGCGAGGAAAAGTCCGGACGGGTCGATGTGGGATGGATGTCAGAGCCAGTCGAGCAGCTCGGACGTGTCCGCCACGGTGGCGTGCGGACGGCGCTTCTCGGGCACGCGCGACAGGTCGATCTCGGCGCTTATCCCGCTTCGGACCAGCACGGTCTTCGAGCCGCCCATGTGCCCGAGGGCGACGTCCATGAAGAGGTCGTCGCCCACCACTGCGATCTGCTCGGTCGGCACGCCGAGCGCCTTTCGCACTGCGCGCACTGCCGCTTTCGACGGCTTGCCCACGATCGTCGGGCGGGCGCTCGAGGCCTTCGCTATCGCCGCCGTGACCATCGCGCCGCGGCTGAGGATCGGCCCGTTGGCGCCGGCGTAGGCGGACACGTAGCTGCCGGTGAGCAGCCGCGCTCCGGCGATCACCGCGAACGCGGCCTTCTCGAGCTCGGGGAGGTCGGCGTGGTCGATGTGGGCCACGAAGACGGCGTCCGCTTCATCTGCATGGTCGAAGTCCACGAGCTGGACACCGGACTCGACGAGGTAGTCGCGTGCGGATTCGGTGACGAACGGGAGCACCTTCGCTCCCCGCCGTCGGCCGTTGAGGTACGCCTGCACGCTGCAGAGGGGCGTGAGCATCTGCTCGTCCTCCACGGGCAGCCCCACCTCGCGCAGCCCTCGCGCGAACACCGCCGGCGGCAGGTGGCTGCCGTTTGTGAAGATCGCGAAAGGGCGGCCGGAATCCTTGATGCGCTCGAGCAGCTCGCGCGCGCCCGGCACCACGTGCATCGTGTCGCCCGCGCGGTGCACGAGCGTGCCGTCCACGTCGAACACGAAGCCGCGGACGTCGTCAAGACGCACGGCGCCACACCACCACGTCGTCGCCCTTCTCGAGCCGCATGTAGCCGATCGACTTGCGGCTCTCCACCTCGCGCAGCAACCGCACGAGCGGATCGCGCCCCGGCCGCCCCACCGACGGCGCGCGCTCCGTCGCCGGCGGCGACGCCACCATCGCGTCCACCTGCTCCTCCGGCATGGTCAGCCGAAGCAACAGCTCCTCGTCCGAGATGCGCGACCCGAAGCGCTCGCGCGCGCCGTTGAGCGACACGGGCTCGACCCCGCGCAGCTTCGCCGCCTGCGGACGCGACAGCACCTTGTCGGCGATCTCCGGATCCACCGGCGCCGCCGTGTCGCCGTAGTGGCCGAGGAAGTAGCGCACCGTCTCGTCGGACACGTTGGCCCAGCGCTTGCCGTCGATCACGTTGCGCGCGGCCTGGCTCGCCACGAACTGCGACACGGGCGTGACCAGGATCGGATAGCCCATCTCCGCGCGCACGCGGGTGACCTCGTCGAGCACCTGGTCGAACAGCTCGCCCTTGCCGAGCTCCTCGAGCATCCGCCGCGTGGTGGTGACCATCCCGCCCGGCAGCTGGTGGTGGTAGTAGGCGGCGTCGTATTCGCGCGGCTGCCCGGGTGGCAGTCCCTTCTCGCGCGCGAGCTCGCGGAAGTGCTCGGACACGAGCGCGAGCGCATCGGTGTCGAGCCGGTGCGAGTAGCCCTCCGCCTCGAGGTTGCGGATGGTCGACTCGGCCGTGGGCTGCGACGTGCCGTTGCCGAGCGGTCCGCACGCCGTGTGCAGCACCTGGAAGCCGGACCGCAGCCCCTCGATGTACACGAGCGGGGCGAGGCCGATCGTGCAGTGGCTGTGCAACTCGAGCGTGCGCTCGCCCGCGGCGGCGAGCAGCGGCGGCGCGAGCTCGCGCACCGCGTCCACCGTGAGCAGCCCGCCCGGGTCCTTCAGGTAGAGGCGGTCCATGTGCTCGCAGTCGGCCATCGCGGCCGCGCGCTCCGCGTAGTAGTCGTGGGTGTGCACCGGGCTGATCGAGTAGGTGAGCCCGACGACCACCTCCTCCACCCCCTCCTCCTTCGCCATTCGCGCGAGGCGGCGCAGCGCGTCCGGGTTGTTCGACGGCTCGGCGATCTGGAAGCGGCGGATCCCGTTGCGCACAACGCAGCGGAACGAGAGCCGCATCAGGTCCTCGTCGCACGGCTGCCAGGCGATGAAGCGCATTCCCGTGGTGATGAAGTTGAGGAGCGTGCGCGGCATCGCCGCGCTCACGAGGCGGATCCGCTCCCACGGGTCCTCCTTGTGGAAGCGCACGGACACCGCCATGTGCGTGCTCGAGGTGAAGTCGAGCGCGTGGAAGCCGACGCGCTCCATGGTCGGCGCGATCGACAGCACGTCGGGCGTGGTGAGGCCGGTCGCGCTCCAGAGGCTCTGGTTGCCGTCGCGCGTGGTGGTGTCCACGATGTCGATCAAACGATCGCCTCCTCGAGCCAGTGGGTTGTGATGCGGCCGTGAACGAAGTCGGGATGGTCGAGGACGGCGGCGAGCAGTCCGC
>DATEPK010000385.1:0-5976 GCA_035273245.1 Thermoleophilaceae bacterium | reverse complement strand
CATGAATCGAGTGTGGCTCTCCGCGACCGGTGTGCCCATGGGGGGAAGGCACCAAAAACGAGAAAGCGCGGCGCCATGGCGCGGGAATCAAACGAGCGAATTGACGACCACCACGGCCACGACCGCGGCCACGGCGGTCGTCAAAAGCACCAGGATTGCTGTTGCCGCGCGCCGCGAGTTGCGCTCGCCGACGCTCGTGAAGATCGGCAGCCGGTCCCGCTCGTCGGGCGTGCGCCCTTGGCCTGTCATCGACATCGGGTCTCCTCTGGTCGTTGGGCTCACACCAAGGGTCGACCCGGATGGCAGGCCGTCCAATCGGCTCCGCAATCCATTGGGTGAGGGGACAGACCCCATTTCGTCTGCCCGCGCGGTCAGGGCCGCCTCGTCTACTGCCCATCCGAGCCAAAAACTGGTGCATCACCCCATTGGTGGCCCCGCCCGTGGCGCTTACCGTCTGGCCATGGAATTGGTGACACTCGATCGAGTCGACGAGTTCGCGCGGATCAACGCGCGGCCGCAGCTGCGGCTGCGCCCCACGGCGGTGGTCGGCCACGACGGCTCAGCGAGCGCAAGGGCGGTGCTCATCGTTCCGCGGAGCGCCTGATGGCCTTGTTCTCCGCAAGGGCGAACGGGCGCAGTGCGGGCGCGGTGGTTTGCGGCGTCGACGGCTCCGCCGTCTCGCGCGAGGCGCTCCGGGCCGCGGACCGGCTCAGCGATCGGCTGGGGCTGTCCCTCGTGGCGGCTTATGTGGTCAGCCCGGTTCCTGTCCGCAGCGAGCCATGGGTCCCGCCTGGCACATGCGCAAGCGTGGACGACGTCGCGGCCGGTGAGGACCTGCTCAGCGGTGAGTGCTCCGGCGCCGGGCTCGAATACGCGGAGCGGCAGGTGCTCGTCGGTCGTCCGGCCGAGCGCTTGGCCGAGCTCGCCGATGAAGTGGACGCGGAGCTCATAGTGGTCGGCTCGCGCGGGCAGCGGCCGCACCAGGCGGCGCTCGTGGGGAGCGTGTCGAGCGAGCTTCTCGGCCTTGCTCCCTGCCCCGTACTGGTCTATCCCGCCCGGGCGATCGACTGGGAGGAGGCTGACGGATCGTGAGCGTGTTCGTCTGGGTGATGATGGGAATCGCCATCTGGCACGCGTGCATCCTCGTGCCGGACCGCTTCTACGGAGGCATCATCGGCGCGTTCGTGGCGGCGGTTGCCGGCGCGTTCGCCTCGGGATACCTGCTCCCGTCGCCTGGGATCCCGCTGCACAATCCGCCCGGCCTGGCCGAGGCGCTCTGGGCGATCCCGGGAGCGCTGATCGCGCTCGCGGTCACATATGCACACGGTGCGCGCCGAGAGGACGCAGCCGCCCGGCGCGCCGCTACGCGGAGCTAGCCCCGACCATCTGCGCCAGCGGGCGCCCTATCCGACCTGGCTGGTAGGATTTAGCGCCGATGAACTTCTCGGCGAAGACTGAGTACGGCGTTCGGCTCATGGTCGAGCTCGGGCGCCAGTACGGCGGCTCTCCGACGTCGCTCAAGGCGATCTCGGAGGCCGAGGGGCTGCCGCTGTCATACCTCGAGCACGTGGTTGCCGACCTCAAGCGCGCCGGCCTCGTTGAGGCCACCAGAGGCGCACGGGGCGGTTACCGGCTCGAGCGTCCTCCGACGAAGATCGGAATGGACGACGTGGTGATGGCGCTCGAGGGGACTCTCGCTCCGATGGACTGCTTCGTATCGTTGCCCACCCAGCGCGTGAACTGCTCGCACGAGGTCGATCGCGGTCACGCGTGTGCCACCAAGCTGCTCTGGACCCGCGTCCAGGGCGGCGTGGTCCGCGCACTCAAGGGGACGACGCTGGCGGAGCTCGTGGAGTTCTCCGAGTCGCACGCCCCTGTGGCAGCCGCCTAGCCACTCGACACACAACTGGAGACGAATGCCTGACCTTGAAATCAAGAACCTGCACGTAAGCGCCGGCGAGAAGGAGATCCTCCGCGGTGTCGACCTCGCTGTGAGCAAGGGCGAGATCCACGCGATGATGGGGCCGAACGGCTCGGGCAAGTCCACCCTCGCGAACGCGATCATGGGCCACCCGGGCCTTGAGGTCACAGAGGGCGAGATCCTCTACAAGGGCGAGGACATCACCGAGGCGGAGCCCGACGAGCGCGCGCGCATGGGCGTGTTCATGGCGTTCCAGTATCCGGTGTCGGTGCCCGGCGTGACGGTGACGAAGTATCTGCGCACGGTGATCAACGCGCACCGCGAGGAGCGCGGCGAGCCGCAGATCCCGCTGAAGGAGTTCCGCGCCGTCGTGCAGGACGCCATGGATCTGATGCAGGTGCCGCACGACTTCTCGCGCAGGTATCTGAACGAGGGCTTCTCGGGCGGCGAGAAGAAGCGCATGGAGATGCTGCAGCTGGCTCTTCAGCGGCCCGAGATCGCGATCCTCGACGAGACCGACTCCGGGCTCGACATCGACGCTCTGCGCATAGTCGCGAAGGGCGTCAACACCTTCGCCGGGCCAGATCTCGGCGTGCTCATCATCACCCACTACCAGCGCATCCTCCACCTGATCAAGCCCACCTCCGTGCACGTGATGTGGAACGGCCGCATCGTCAAGGAGGGCGGCCCCGAGCTCGTCGGCCAGCTCGAGGACAAGGGCTACGGCTGGATCAAGGAGGAGGTCGAGGCGGCCGCCTGATGGCTGTACTTTCCCCCACAGCGCTCGACTTCCCGATCTTCAAGCAGGAGTTCGAGGAGGGGCCGCTCGTCTACCTCGACAGCGCGGCCACGTCGCAGAAGCCGGAGGCGGTGCTCGACGCGATGGACCGCGCCTACCGCGAGCGGCACGCGAGCGTCCACCGCGGGGTGTATCCGCTGGGCGCGCGGTCCACCGAGGACTTCGAGGGCGCGCGCCAGAAGGTCGCCGACTGGATCGGCGCGACCACGGCCGAGACGCTCTTCACCTCGAACGCCACGGCCGCGATCAACCTCGTCGCGCACAGCTTCATCCAGCCGGAGGACCGCGTGCTCCTCACCGAGATGGAGCACCACTCGAACATCGTGCCGTGGCAGCTCGCCGGCGCCGAGATCGAGTACGTGCCGGTGGACGAGCAGGGTGTTCTCGACATGAACGCATTCGACGAGCTGCTCGAGCGCTTCCGCCCGAAGCTCGTGGCCGTGGCGCATGTGTCGAACGTGCTCGGCACGCACAACCCGGTGGCAGATATAGCCGCGCGCGCGCGTGAGGCGGGTGCGGTCGTGCTCGTGGACGGCGCGCAGGCGGCGCCGCACATGGCCGTGGACGTCAGCCGGCTGGGAGTGGACTTCTACGCCTTCACCGGCCACAAGATGTACGGCCCCACGGGAATCGGCGTGCTCTACGGTCGCCGTGAGCTGCTCGAGCAGATGCCTCCGATGATCGGCGGCGGCCACATGATCAGCCGCGTGGACTGGCAGGAGTCCCGCTGGAACGACCTCCCCTGGAAGTTCGAGGCCGGCACCTCCGCGATCGTCGAGGCCATCGGCCTGGGCGCGGCGGTGGACTGGCTCGCCACAGTGGGGATCGACGCCATCCACGAGCACGAGGCGGACATCACCGCCTACGCGCTCGAGCGCCTCGGCGAGAACCCGCGGATCACGATCTACGGCCCGCCGGCTGCGCAGCGCGGCGCGCTCGTGTCGTTCGCCTTCGAGGGCGCGCATCCGCACGACGTCGCCGAGATCCTCGGCAGCCGCAACGTCTGCGTGCGCGCCGGCCATCACTGCGCACAGCCGCTGATGCGCAAGCTCGGCGTTCCGGCCACCACGCGGGCGAGCTTCGGCGTCTACAACACGCGCGCGGACGTCGACCGGTTGGTCGAGGGACTCGAGCGGGTAGTCGAACTGATGAGGCTTGACTGATGGACGACCTCTACAGAGAGCAGATCCTCGAGCACTACAAGCACCCGCAGAACTGGGGAGAGCTCGACTCGGCGGACCTCGAGTTCGAGGACACGAACCCGCTCTGCGGCGACGAGCTGAAGGTGCAGATCGCGGTGGACGACGACGGCCGCGTTGCCGACCTGCGCTTCTCCGGGCACGGCTGCGCGATCAGCCAGGCGTCTGCTTCGATGGCCTCGGAGGAGGTCAAGGGGATGCCGGTGGACGAGCTGCTCAAGCTCGACAAGTCGTTCATCCTCGAACTGCTCGGGATCGACATCTCGGCCACTCGGATCAAGTGCGCGCTGCTCTCGTTGAAGGTCTTGAAGAGCGCCGCTCTGGGCCACGCCGCGGGGTGGGAGCAGGACACTCCCGAGGCAAAGCCGCCGGCCGGTGGTTCGCTACAATCGATCTGAATTCCTACTTACACACTAGGACTTTTGTGACAAACGAAACCAAGGACACGATCACGGTGTGCGCGCTGGCGGATCTTCCGCCGGGCGCGATGCGCCTCGTCGAATGGGAGGACCTCGAGATCGGGGTCTTCAACTGCGCAGGCGAGATCCTCGCGATCGAGGACCGCTGCTCGCACGACGACGGCCCCCTCGTCGAGGGCACTCTCGACCAGGAGAGCTGTTCCGTGGAGTGCCCGCGTCACGGCTCGGTCTTCGATCTGCGGACCGGCGTCCCCAAGACCCTCCCGGCCTACGAGCCGGTTGACACGTTCCCGGTGATCGTCGAGGACGACACGATCAAGTTGGAGGTCGAGTAGTGGCAACTCCTGAACTGATTCCGCCCAGCAAGATCGAAGAGACGCAGAAGGCGCTCGCCGACATCAACGCCGACTACGCCGAGCGCTACGGCTTCCACGATCCCGAGAACTATCTCTACAAGGCGCCGAAGGGCCTGAACGAGGAGATCGTCCGCAAGATCTCCGAGTTCAAGAACGAGCCGCAGTGGATGCGCGACTTCCGTCTGAAGGCGCTCGAGCACTTCCGGGCGCGGCCGATGCCCAACTGGGGCTCGCCGATGCTCGCCGGCGTGGACTTCGACAACATCCACTACTTCGTGCGCGCCTCCGAGCGCGCCAGCCGCGAGTGGGACGACGTTCCGGAGGACGTTAAGAAGACCTTCGACCGCCTCGGCATCCCAGAGGCGGAGCGCAAGTTCCTCTCGGGCGTGGGCGCCCAGTACGAGTCGGAGGTCGTGTACCACCAGGTGCGCGAGGACCTCGAGAAGCAGGGCGTGCTGTTCCTCGACATGGACTCCGGCCTGCGCGAGCACGAGGACCTCGTGCGCGAGTACTTCGCCACGGTGATCCCGCCGAATGACAACAAGCTTGCGGCCTTGAATTCCGCCGTGTGGTCCGGCGGCTCCTTCGTCTACGTGCCGCCGGGCGTGCACGTGGAGATGCCTCTCCAGGCCTACTTCCGGATCAACACCGAGAACATGGGCCAGTTCGAGCGGACGCTGATCATCGCCGACGAGGGCTCGTACGTGCATTACGTCGAGGGCTGCACGGCTCCCACGTACTCGTCGAGCTCGCTGCACTCCGCGGTGGTCGAGCTGATCGCCAAGCCGGGTGCGCGCATCCGCTACACCACCGTGCAGAACTGGTCGCAGAACGTCTACAACCTGGTGACCAAGCGGGCGATCGCGCAGGAGCGCGCCACCGTCGAGTGGGTTGACTGCAACCTCGGCTCGCAGCTCACGATGAAGTACCCGTCCGTGTACCTGATGGGCGAGGAGGCGCACGGCGAGGTGCTGTCGATCGCCTTCGCCGGGGCCGGACAGCATCAGGACGCGGGTGCAAAGATCTACCACGTCGCTCCGCGCACGACCTCGAACATCTTCGCCAAGTCGATCTCGAAGGACGGCGGCCGCAGCTCCTACCGCGGCGTGCTCGAGGTGGCCAAGGGCGCCGTCGAGTCCCGCTCGAAGGTTGTCTGCGACGCGCTGCTGCTCGACGAGCAGTCGCGCACCGACACCTATCCCACGATCCGCATCTCGGAGGACGACGTGAACGTCGGCCACGAGGCCACGGTGTCGAAGGTGGGCGAGGACCAGCTCTATTA
>DATEPK010000384.1:0-9340 GCA_035273245.1 Thermoleophilaceae bacterium | reverse complement strand
CGTGACCGACTTGCCGGAGCCGGATTCGCCCACGATCGCCACCACCTCGCCGCGGTCGACCCTGAAGGTCACGCCGTCCACCGCCTTCACCACGCCGTCCTCGGTGGTGAAGGACACGCGAAGGTCGTCGACCTCGAGCAGGGGTGCGGCCAGGCTGTCGCTCATGTGAGCCGGATGCGCGGGTCTAGGACCGCGTAAAGGATGTCGGTGAGCGCCGCGAGCACGACGACCGCGAACGCCGTGAGCAGCACCACGGCGAGAATCGGGATGATGTCGAGCTTGCCGATCGAGTCGGCCGCCAGCTGGCCGACGCCGTGCAGGTTGTAGACGGACTCCGTGAGGATCGCGCCCCCGCCGATCACCTGCGCGAGGTCGAGCCCCCACAGCGCGATGATCGGGATGAGACTGTTGCGCAGGATGTGCCGGATCAGCACCTGGCGGCTGGAGAGCCCCTTCGCCTGCGCGGTGCGCACGTAGTCCTCGCTCTGGGTCTCGAGGATCGTCGAGCGCAGCACGCGCGAGTAGAAGCCGATGAAGAGAACCGACAGCGTGAACCACGGCAGGACCAGGTGCGTGAACCACTGCCACGGGTTCGACGTGAGCTTCACGTAGCCCCCCAGCGGGAAGATGTTCGCCTTGTAGCCGAGGAAGTAGATCAGCACGGCGCCCAGGAAGAAGGGCGGGAACGACACGCCCATCATCGCCAGCACGGTGAGCACCCTGTCCGTGTACTTGCCCGCCTTGATCGCGGCCAGCGTGCCCACGAGGATCGACGCAAACAGCCATAACACCCCGGCGCCGAGCGCGAGCGAGACGGTGGCGGGCAGACCCTGCTTGATCTCGCTGGTCACATTGAAGCCCTGCGTGTACGAGTACGCCTGGCCCGTGAAGATGTTCTTCATCGTCTTCGCGTACTGCACGTAGATCGGCTTGTCGAAGCCGTACTTCACGCGGATCTCGTGGATCTGGTCCGCGGTGGCCAGCCGGCCGGCGAGCCGCAGCGCTGGATCGCCGTTCGGGATCGCCTCGAGCAGCAGGAAGGTGAGCACCGAGATCACGAACATCACCGCGATCATCGAGAAGAGCCGGCGAATCGCGAACGCGAGCATGGGTCAGCGGGCGATGCGGACCTTGGACCGCGGGTCGAGGGCGTCGCGCAGGCCGTCGCCGAACACGTTGATCGACATCACGGCCAGCACGAGCATGATGCCTGGCACGAGTACGTTGTGGAATGCGGCGGGAATCGTCCTGATGCCGTCGGCGATCATCGTGCCCCAGGACGGATTGGGCGGCTGGACGCCGGCGCCGAGGTAGGAGAGGCCGGCCTCGAGGAGGATCGCGTTCGCGAGGATCAGCGGCACGAACACCACGATCGTGCTGCCGAGGTTCGGCAGGATCTCCGAGAACATGATGCGCGCGTGGCTCAGCCCCTGCTGGCGCGCGGCGTCGATGAACTCGCGTTCTCGCAGACCGAGGACCTGCCCGCGCACGGGCTTGCCGACGTAGGGGATGTACACCAAACCCACCACCACCGCGGGCACCATCAGGGTGTTGCCGTGCAGCGGGCCGATGCCCCCCAGCGCGAGCGACACGCCGAGCGCCACGCCGAGCAGCACTGCGGGGAACGCCCAGATCACGTCGAGCACACGCGTGATGATCCCGTCCGTGACGCCGCGGAAGTAGCCGGCGAGCACCCCGACCAGAAGGCCGAAGAAGATCGTGATGGCGGTGGCCACGAAGCCGATCTCGAGCGAGGTGCGGCCGCCGTACAAGAGCCGCACCGCCACGTCGCGGCCGTTCTCGTCGGCGCCCAGGAAGTAGCGGCTGTGCCACGTGGGCCCGACCGGGATGCCGGTGGTGCTAACGACGTCCTTGGCCTTGCCGCCCACCTTCACCGTGCCGGTGATGTTCTCGTCGGCGGGTCCGATGTGGGCGATGTGCTTCGCGTACACGGGCGCGAGCAGGCACAGCAGGAGGATCAGCAGGAACAGCCCGCCGAAGAAGAGAGCGACCTTGTTGCGGCGGAGCCGCCGCCACGCCAGCTGCCATGGCCCTAAGCCGGGTGGAAGCTCGACCGCCTCGCCGAGCAGCGCATCCGAAAGTTCTGTCGAGAGATCGGTTCCGGGGGCGGAAGACGTGGCCATACGCGAGTGCCGCAGTGGGCTGAGGCGACAACAGATTAGTCGCCCCAGCCCACTCCTGGCGAGCTACTTCAACGAGAAGGAGCTGAAGTCCCACCCGTAGAGCGGGTGGAACACGTAATTCGGAGACATCCTGGTCGAAATGAGCGCCGGGAACGTCTGGTACCCGAACACTCCGACGTAGGCCTTCTTGGCCACGTACTCATCCAGCGACTGCCACTGGTTGGCGATCGTGTTCAACTTGCTCGTCGGCACCTCGCCGAGCTTCTTCGACTGAGAGTCGATCTGCGAATCCTTGACCTCACCAAAGTTCTCGTTGTTGGTGGGCAGGATCGAGCTGCTCTGAACCAGCAGGTAGAAGTCGATCGGGTTCGGGAAGTCCTGGTTCCAGTCGGCGAAGCCGGTCTGGGGGTGGAGCTTCAGGTTTCCGATCGTCGGGAAGTACGACGCGTCGGCGATCAGCTTCTGCTTTGCCTTGAAGCCGATCTGGTTGAGGAACGACGTGTAGTACGTCATCCACTGCTGGCGCGGCGCACGCTGCTGGCTCCAGACGGTCACCGGCTGGCCCTTCATGCCCGACTGCTGCACGAGCTGCTTGGCCTTGGCGATGTCACCGCCCTTCGCCGGATCGCCGTACGGGCACGGCGTGGTCGGATGCCCGACCATGCCCGGCGGCAGGAAGTAGCAGCCCGGGATGAGCGAGCCGGAGCTGAGGCGGCTCATCGCGTTCTGGTTCAGGCCAGTGACGACGGCCTCACGCGCCAGCTGGTTGTTGAACGGCTTCTCCTGGGTGTTGAAGAAGATGTAGTACGTCGAGTTCATCACCTTCTTCTGGTACCGGTTCTTCGCCTGCGAGTTGATCTGAGGCAGCAGGCTGCCGGGGATCGTGTCGGCCCAGTCGTAGACGTCGTTGGTGTTGTTCACCACCGACAGCGCGTTCGCGTCGACGTTCGACGAGATCTTCACCTTCACGTCCACGTGGCCGGCGGGGATGCCCGGGATGTTCATCGCACCGGTGCCCCAGCCGGGGGTCCGGACCGCCTCGTACGACTGGTTCGGCACGATGTTCTTGATCTCGTACGGCCCCACGCCCGGAGGCGGGTTGTTCGGCAGGTTCTTCATCGGCGTGCCGCTCGGAACGAGGCCGAGCGACGGGAAGGCCAGCACGTTGAGGAACGCGCCGTAAGGAGCCGTCAGGTGGATCGTGATCTTGCCTGTGGCGTCGTCCGTCGTGATGCCGGAGATCTTGGTGGCCTTCTTGGCGGCGTACGCCTTGGCGCCCACGATGTTCCCTGCGATGAACTGGCCGGAGCCGCCCCACGGGATCCTCAGCGCGCGCTCGACCGTGTAGGCGAAGTCGCTCGCCTTCACTGGCGTCCCGTTGGAGAACTTCAGGCCCTTGCGCAGCGTGGCCGTGTAGGTCTTGCCGTCGGCCGAGACCTGCGGCAGCGCCGTGGCAAGTCCCGGGATCAGCTGCGTGCCGGGGGTCCCGCTCTGGTGCGCGTAGGTCACGAGGCCGGTGTATGACAACCAGTCAGGCTCTGCGGCCTGCGTGGTGTAGCCGAAGCCGGGATCCAGTGAGTCCGGCGCCACTCCACCGATCAGGTTGACCGTGCCTCCGTTCTTGGCCTGTGAGGTCGACGCCGAGGTCGAGCCGCCAGAGGTACTGCTGCTGCTGCTGCCGCCGCCGCCGCATGCGGCCAGCACGGTGGCGGATACAACAGCCAAAACAGCCACAACGACGGGCAGCGCCCGTCGCGCGAGTCTTGTCATGTGTTTCTCCTCCCCGAAGGTTGAACTTCCTGGGGCGGTATTTATTCCATACGGGGAGGTCGTTTTGGGGTCGCCGACCAAACGTAACCAAAGCGCAACACAACGGCGAGGAGCGTCACTGCGCCTGTGAATACCAGGGGAATCGCGACCGAGCCCGCGTGCCAGGCGCGCTCCGCAAACGCGCCCGCCAGGGCGCCGCACAGATAAACGACCCATGTGCCGGCGCGGAAATCCGTGGCCCGCTCACTCTCTCGCGCGCGCGGGCGCGCTCGCGACACCGCTCCCTCGATCGCGCGGGTGAGAGTGCCCGTCATGTATGTGGTCGAGATGCCGCTGAGCGGCGCGGCGCGTGTGGCCGCGCTCTGCAGGCCCATCGCAACCGCGGACGCGACGATCAGGCCGTAACGGACGCCGGACGCCGGGTGCGCGCCCGCGAGTCCCCAGCCGATCCCGAGTGCGGCAAGGGCGAGCAGGTCCAGCACGAGTGCCACCCACACGCGCGCGGGCCACGGCCGGCTCTCTTCCGGATCGCGGCTGAGCGCCCCGAGGGCGACTCCGGCGCAGAACCCGGCGAGCGCGGCGCCCGACCTCGCGGCCGCCGCGCCGCTTCCCTCGGCCACGGCGATGGCGAGCAGCACCGTGTTTCCCGTCATGTTGGCCGTGAACACCTGGCCGAGGCCCAGGTAGGTGGCGGCGTCCACGGCACCCGCCGCCACCGTGAAGGCGAGGATCGCTCCTCTGTAGCTCGGTTGTCTCAGGCGGCCACGTCCTGCTGCGCCGCGCGCAGCTCGCCCATCGGCAGGATGTCGCGCCGGAACGTCTTGTTCATCACGAGGCCGGCCGACACGTACCAGGCCGCGAGCGCGGTGGCCATGCCGAAGCCGCCGCCGATCTCGAACACGGTCGTCGAGCCGATGGCCTTGCCGAGGCCGAGGAAGAAGTACGTCGGCCACAGCGTGAGGAACACGAACTGCACCGCCGCGCTCACCCGGAACGAGCCCAGCCACATGTAGAAGCTGAACACGCACCACGAGAACAGGTAGAGCGCGAGCGCCGCTGCCTGCGTGGCCGCCGGAATCTGCGGCAGGAAGATCTTCTCCAGCAGATAGAAGGAGATCCAGAACGCGCCGTATGAGCTGAGCGCGACCGCCGCGAACGTGTCGTTCTTGATGAATGCCCACATGCCTGCGAGCAGCTGCATCGCGCCGCCGTAGGCGAGCGCGAGACCCAGCACGACAGGCATCGCCGCCTGGCTGACGATGCCCACGTTGATCACGCTGAGCATCATCGTGGTGAGGGCGAATCCCGCGAGCCCGACGGCCGCGGGCTCCGCTATGAAGCGAGCGGGACCGGCCTCCTCGAGCTTCGTGCCGCGGCCCGTGGCGCGCGTGGCGTCCGTGGCGAATCTGCGGTTTCTGACATCAGCTTGAGTTGCCATCACTACCTCCTGTGACCTTCTCCTTCAACCGCTCCATCACCCCATACGGACTCTGCGCGAACGTGCGCTCATCGATCGCGTCATGGCCGATCGTGAGACCGATCCGCTCGCGGTGCTCCTCGCCGCGCGCCAGCGCCGTGGCGAGCGACTTTGCCTGCTCGCGCGTGATCTTCGGCGGCAGCGGCGGCTCGTTGCCGTCCACCACGGCCTCGACCACGGCGGGGCCGTTGTGCGCGAGCGCCTGCTCGAGGGTCGCCCGGCAGTCCGCCGGATCCTCGATGTGGAACGCGCGCGCGCCGCAGCCCTCGGCAACCTTCACGAAGTCGACGGGCGCGAAGTCCACGCCGTACTCCGGGTTGCCGATGAACACCATCTGCTCCCACTTGATCAGGCCGAGCGTGTTGTTCTTGAACACGATCAGCTTCACGGGGAGCCCCTCCTGCATGAGCGTGGCGAGGTCGCCCATCTGCATCGTGAGCGAGCCGTCGCCCGTCATCGCGACCACCTGTCGCTCCGGATAGGCGGTCTGCGCGCCGATCGCGTACGGAAGCGCCGCCGCCATCGAGCAGTTCGTGCCGCTGAACGAGAACTTCTGGTTCGCGCGCAGCTTCATCTGCGTGACCCACGTGGTCACCTGGCCGGAGTCGCCGCACACGATCGCGTCGTCGTCGAGCAGCTCGGACAGATGCCAGGCCACCACCTGCGGCTTCATCGGCACGTCGTCGCGGGTGCCGCGCTCCTCCATCAGCTCCCACCACTGCTCCATGCCGTGCTGGGCCTCCTGCAGGAAGCTGCGGTCCTCGTTGCGCTCGAGCATCGGCAGGAGGTGACGCAGCGTCTCGCGAGCGTCGCCCACGAGGCCGATGTCGGCCGGGTAGCGCAGGCCGATGCGCTCCGGCTTGTCGTCGATCTGCACGCACTTCGCCTGTCCCGGCTGCGGCAGGAACTCGATGTAGGGCATCGAGCTGCCGACGATCACGAACGTGTCGCAGCCCTCAACCGCGTCCTGTGACGGACGGGTGCCGATCACGCCGATGCCGCCCGTGGTGTACGGGCTGTCGTCGGGCACGCAGTCCTTGCCCAGCGACGCCTTGATGATGGGCGCGGCCAGCGTCTCCGCCAGCTGCTCGAGCTCGGGGCCCGCGCCGCGCGCTCCCTGCCCGGCGAGGATCGCGATCTTCGTGCCGCCGGCGAGCAGGTCAGCCGCGCGCCGCAGCTCCTCCTCCGGCGGCGTGCGCAGCGGCGTGTTGAACGCCACCGTGGTGTGGCCCGGGACGTTGCGCTTGTAGCGCATCAGGTCCTCGGCGTCCGCGGTCTGGTAGTCGATCGGGAACGCGATGTGGGAAGGCAGGCGCTGCGACAGCGCGGTGCGGCACGCCAGGTCCACCACGTTGTTGATGTGCTCCGGCCCCATGATGCGCTGGTTGTAGGCCGCGAGGTTCGAGTACAGGTGGTCCGTATCGAAGTCCTGCAGGTAGTGCGTGCCGATCAGGTCGTGGTAGGTCATGCCCGTGATCGCGAGCAGCGGCGCGCCGTCGAGGCGCGCGTCGAGCAGGCCGTTGGCGAGGTGGATGGCGCCGGGGCCCGCCGTTGAGAAGCACACTCCGAGCTTGCCGGTGAACTTGGCGTAGCCCACCGCCGCCATGGCGCCAACCTCCTCGTGGCGCACGTGCACGTAGCGGATGCTGTCGTGGCGCTTGCGCAGCGCCTCCATGAGGCCGTTGATGCCGTCGCCCGGCAGGCCGAAGATGGTGTCCACGCCCCAGTCCATCAGGCGCTCGACCAGTAGGTCAGATGCTGTGTCCGGCATGCAGGCTCCTGTGGTCGGTGTCGTTGGGTGGCTACCCGAGCCCAGGCGGCCTGACCGGAGCGCGGTCAGCGCCCGAACACCACGCGCACCGCCGCGCATTCCGCCCGGGTAAGCACCGAGCAGCTTCGACAGCGAAGGAGGTCGCGCCATGGCGACAATCGCGGCACCGGCATCAACCGTCGACCGCGCTGGACTCGAGCGGGCGCTGCACAGGGACGTGCGTGGAGAGGTGCGCTTCTCAGACGGCGACCGCGCGCTCTACGCGAACGATGCGTCCGTGTACCGCCAGGTGCCGATCGGCGTGGTGGTGCCGCGCGACGTGAGCGACGTGATCGCCACCGTCGCGGCGTGTCGCGAGCACGGCGCGCCGATCGTCGCGCGCGGCTGCGGCACCGGCCTCGCGGGGCAGACCGTGAATGCCGCGGTGATGCTCGACTTCTCGAAGTACATGAACAAGCTGCTGGAGCTCTCGCCACAGGGTTGCTACGCGCGCGTTGAGCCTGGGATCGTGCTCGACTGGCTGCGCGAGAAGGCGGAGGAGCACGACCTCACCTTCGGCCCGGACCCGGCCACGCACAGCCGCTGCACGCTCGGCGGGATGATCGGCAACAACTCGTGCGGGGTCCACTCGATCCTCGCGGGAGTGACCTCCGACAACATCGAGTCGCTCGACGTCCTCCTCTACGACGGCACGCGCATGACCGCGCCGAGCTCGGTGAGCGAGGAGGAGCTCGAGGAGAAGATCGCGGCGGGCGGGCGCGAGGGCGAGATCTATGCGGGTCTGCGCGACCTGCGGGACCGCTATGCGGACCTCATCCGGGAGCGCTATCCGCGCATACCGCGCCGGATCTCCGGCTACAACCTGGACAGCCTTCTGCCGGAGAAGGGCTTCAACGTCGCCGCCGCGCTGGTGGGGACGGAGGCCACCTGCGCGCTGGTGCTCGAGGCGCGCTGCAAGCTCATTCACAGCCCGCAGTACCGCTCGCTCGTGCTGCTCGGCTACGAGGACTGCGCCACCTCGGCCGACCAGGTGCCGCAGATCATGGAGTTCGATCCGATCGGCCTCGAGACGTTCGACCGGCGGCTGGTCGACAACGAGCTGAAGAAGGGCTTCAAGCGCCACCCGGAGCTGCTGCCGGGCGGTGACGCCTGGCTCCTCGTGGAGTTCGGCGGCGACAGCAAGGAAGAGGCGGACGAGCAGGCGGAGTCGATGATCTCGTCACTCGCCGACGACGGCCCCCACGTGGACAGCAAGCTGTACGAGGATCCCGGCCAGGTCGCCCAGATCTGGGAGATCCGCGAGGGCGGCGTGGGCAACAGCAAGATGCCCGGCGAGCATCCCGGCTGGCCGTCGTGGGAGGACGCGGCGGTGGCGCCCGACCGGATCGGCGACTACATCCGCGACCTCGAGAAGCTGTGCGACAAGCACGGCCGGAGGGTGTCCTGCATCTTCGGCCACGTCGGCCACGGCTGCGTGCACTCACGCATCGACTTCGACTTCCTCACGCCGGACGGCGTGCGCAACTACCGCGCGTTCATGGAGGAAGCCGCAGAGCTCGTGGGCTCGAAGTACCACGGCTCACTGTCCGGGGAGCACGGCGACGGCCAGGCGCGCGCCGAGCTGCTCGACCGCATGTTCGGCCCGGAGCTGGTCGAGGCGTTCAACGAGTTCAAGGAGATCTGGGACCCGGACTGGAAGATGAACCCGGGCAAGGTCGCGAAGCCGTTCCCGCTCGACACGAACCTCCAGATCGACCCGAGCTACCGCACCCGCCGGGTGTCGACCAACTTCGAGTTCCCGCAGGACGGCGGCAGCTTCGCCGCCGCGGCCGAGCGCTGCTTCGGCGTGGGCGCCTGCCGCGACCAGTCCGGGACGATGTGCCCGAGCTACCAGGTGACACTTGAGGAGAAGCACTCCACGCGCGGCCGCGCGCGACTGCTCTTCGAGATGATGCGCTCGGACTCGATCGAGGGCGGCTGGCGCAACGAGGACGTGAAGGAGGCGCTCGACCTCTGCCTCGCGTGCAAGGGCTGCAAGCACGAGTGCCCCGTGCGGGTGGACATGGCCACGTACAAGGCCGAGTTCCTGTCGCACTTCTGGAAGCGCCGGCTGCGGCCGCGCCACGCGTATGCCCTCGGGCTCATCTACTGGGAGGCGCGGCTTGCGTCGCTGGCGCC
>DATEPK010000383.1:0-7393 GCA_035273245.1 Thermoleophilaceae bacterium | reverse complement strand
CGCGATCTCCCGCGCGATCGCAAGCGAAGCCGTCGCACCGGGCGACGGCGCGTTGCGCACGTGCAGCACGCGGCCGGTCTGGTCGAACACGAAGTCGTCGATCAGGCGGCCGTCGCGGGCGAGCGCCTGTGCTCGGATGCCGGAGTGGCCGGGCTGCACGTCGTCGGGCTCGAGCTCGGGCACGTAGCGCTGCGCTTCGCGCACCAGCGTTCGAGTGCTCACCGCGTGCTTGAGCTCGGTGAGCCCGGTGCGCCACCAGCGGCGCATCATCTTCCAGCTGCCGGGCCAGGACAGAGTGGCCGCAACATCGGCGAGCGAGAGCCTGCGGCGCGGATCGCGCGTGGCGGCGAGGAGCGCCGTGGGGCCGACAGTCACCTCGTCGTCCACGTGGCGGCTGAGGTGCACGCCGAGGAACGGCAGGGTCGGATCCGGCACCGGGTAGATGAGCGACTTCACGAGCCCGGCTCGCTCTGGCCGCAGCGTGAGGTAGGCGCCTCGGAACGGGACGATGCGCGGGTCCTCGCCGGCGCCCGCGTCGCGCGCGAGGCGATCGGACCAGCCGCCCGCACAGAAAACGGCCGTGTCCGCGGCCACCTCGTCGCCGCCGCGCGATCGCAGCCGCACGTCGCCATTGCGTGCGTCCACGGCGGCCACGTCCCAGCCGAGGCGCAGTTCTCCCCCCGCGGCGCCGACATCGTCCGCGAGAGCGCGCGCCACGGCGCGGAAGTCCACCACTCCGGTGGCCGGCGAATGCAGCGCGGCGATCCCCCGCGCGTGCGGCTCTATCTCCTGGATCTCGGCCGCCCCGATCCGTCGTAGCCCAGGCACCTCGTTCGCCGTTGCTCGCCGCTCGAGCTCGTCCAAGCCGGGCAGCTCCTCCTCGCGCGTGGCAACGATCAGCTTGCCGCAGCGCCGCGCCTCGATGCCGTGCTGCTCGCAGAACTCGTACATCTCGCGCGCACCCCGCACGCAAAGCCGCGCCTTCAGAGAGCCCGGCGCGTAATAGATCCCGCCGTGGATCACCCCGCTGTTGTGACCCGTCTGGTGGAAGCCGACCTCGGGCTCGCGCTCGAGCACGATCACGCGACGGTCCGGCTGCCGAGCGAGCAGTTCGCGCGCGGTCGCCAGGCCGAGGATGCCTGCACCTACGACGAGGACGGTGGAATCCACGTCCCGAACGCTATCGGTCGGAGGTCACCCCGCTGGGCGCGTCGTCGCGGCGGAAGAGCCGCTTGAACGCGCGGTCCACATTCGAGCGCGGGACGTGCTGCTGCAGGTAGGTGGCGCGCGCGTCCTCCAGCCGCCGCTCGATCTGCTCGCGCGACAGGTCGTGCTTTCGCAGCACCCGGCGCAGCTCGCGCAGGTGCTTCGACAACGTGAGGTCCGAGCTGAGCCGAGACAGCTCGCGGTCGTCGCGGTAGACGTAGAGGCACTCCGGCACCGCCACGAACTTCGCCCCGTGCTCGGCCATGGTCCACGGGAAGTCGAAGTCATCGGGGCCGACCGAGTTGAGCGACTCGTCCATCCCTCCGAACTCGAGCGCCTTCGACACGCGCCAGCACAGCAGATGCGTGACAGGCGCCCGCACTCTGAAGTCCGCAACGGTCACGTCGGGCTGCGTGATCCGCACGCCCAGCTGCCGCCCGTTCTCGTCCACGAAGCGCCGCGATGAGTGGAAGAAGTCCGCGTCCGGGTGCCGCTCAAGGCACTTGGCGAGCACCTCCACCGCATCGCGCGACCACATGTCGTCCACGAACAGCTCGGCCACGAAATCGGTGTTCGCGTGCCGCATTCCGGTGTTGAGCTTGCCCGCCAGCTTGCGCCCCTCGTTCTCGATCACCTCGATGCGCTCGTCGGCCAGCAGGTCACTGTGCTCTTCCGCGAAAGCCTCGGCCTCACCCTTGTTGCGGATCACGAGAAGCCGCCAGTCGGGCCGGGTCTGGCCGAGCAGCGACCCGACCGCCTGCTCGAGATAAGCCTTGCGGTATGCGCCGACGGGCATGAGAACCGTGAGGATCGGATCCGCCATCTGCGCTCCACACTACGGTCGAGGCGCCAGCTTTGCCAGTTACTCGGCTGACACCGCGAGGGCGGGTCGCCGTCAGGCGTAGTGCACGTCCTCTTCGGCCCCCTCGTCCTCCACCGGCGTCTCGCAGGTGGGGCAGTACCAGACGGCCTCGAGCGGAGTGCCGCAGACGGAGTGGCGGGGCGCCTCCACGTCGCCTGAGTGGCGCGCGCCCCAGTCCGCCAGGAGCCGCAGCGCGCCCGCGAGCTCGCGCCCGGATTCGGCCAGCTCGTACACGAAGCGCGGTGGACGGTCCGAGTAGCGCTCGGCCCGGACGAGCCCCTGTGATTCGAGGTTGCGCAGCCGCTGGCTGAGCACGTTGGGTGCGATCCCCGGCAGCGCCTTGTTCAGATCCCCGAAGCGCCGCGGGCCGTCCAGCAGAGCGTCGACGATCAGCAGCGTCCAGCGGTCGCCGACGCTCGCGAGCGCTTCGGCGAGGGGAGTAGCGGGGCTCTCGCTGGGTTCGGCCACAGCGCCGATGCTACCGGCGGATGTGGTGGTATAACTAGTCACTTGCAATCTGCAAGTTACTCAGAAGGATGCGGAACATGGCTGTTCTTGAAGAGCTTCAGCAGGTGATATCGACGAGCGCGGAGCGGCACGGCCCCTCGGTGGTGGGCCTCGGACGCGGATGGGGCCTCGGCTCCGGGACGATCATCGGCAAGGACCAGGTCCTCACGAACGCGCACAACCTGCGGCGCGAGGAGGTGGTGGTCACGTTCTCCGACGGCACGCGGGAGACCGGGGCGGTCGGCGGCGTTGACGCAGACCTCGACCTTGCGGTGATCAAGGTGCGCACCAATGGCCGCCCGCCGCTCGAGTGGGGCGACCCCGGCGAGCCCGGCATCGGCTCGCCGGTGCTCGCGCTCGGCAATCCCGGGGGCCGCGGGTTGCGGGTCACGCTCGGCTTCGTGTCCTCCGGCCCGCGGAGCTTCCGCGGACCGCGTGGGCGCCGCGTGGCAGGTGCGATCGAGCACACCGCGGCGCTGCCGCGCGGGTCGTCCGGCGGCCCGCTGCTGAGCGCGGACGGCGGGCTGATCGGCATCAACGCGATCAGGACGGACGGCAACCTGATCCTCGCGCTCCCGGTGGCCGCGCTGCGCGAGCGCGTGGAGGCGCTCGCGCGCGGGGAGGCCAAGGACACGCCGCGCTTGGGCGTGGCGGTGGCTCCGCCGCGCGTGGCTCGCCGGATGCGGCGCGCGGTGGGCCTGCCTGAGCGCGACGGACTGCTCGTGCGCGGCGTGGAGGACGGAAGCCCGGCCGCGGGCGCCGGCATCGAGCGGGGCGACCTGATCGCTGCTGCCGGCGAGCGCCCGCTCACGAGCGTGGACGCCCTGTACGCCGCGCTCGACGGGCTGCCCGAGCACGGCAAGTTGCCCCTCACGGTGGTGCGCGGCACCGACGAGCGCGAGCTCGAGGTGTCGTTGCGATGAGCGCGCCCACGCATGAGGAGATCGAGGCGCTCGACGCCTATTCGCGCACCGTCGTCGGTGTGGCGGAGAGCGTGGGGCGGTCGGTGGCGAACCTGCGGGTCACGCGCCGCACGCGCGCCGGCAACGTGCCGGTGGGCGCCGGCTCCGGCGTGGTGCTCACGCCGGACGGCTTCCTGCTCACCTCCGCCCACGTGGTGGCCGGCCGGCAGCGGCGCGGCCGCGCGCAGTTCACCGACGGTCGGGACTTCGCCTTCGAGGTCGTGGGGAGCGACCCGCTGTCGGACCTCGCCGTCCTCCGCGCCGCCGGCTCGGATCTCGAGCCCGCCCACCTGGGCGAGGCGGACGATCTCCGCGTCGGCCAGCTCGTGGTGGCGATCGGCAATCCGCACGGTTTCGCCGGCTCGGTGACGGCGGGAGTGGTGTCCGCGCTCGGGCGCTCCCTTCCCGCTCGCTCGGGTCAGGCAGTGCGTGTGATCGACAACCTCATCCAGACCGACGCTTCGCTCAACCCGGGCAACTCCGGCGGTGCGCTGGTGGACAGCGTGGGCAAAGTGGTGGGCGTGAACACGGCCGTGGCCGGCGTGGGCCTCGGGCTCGCGGTGCCGATCAACCCGGCCACGCGCAAGATCATCGGCTCGCTGATGAGCGAGGGGCGAGTGCGGCGCGCCTACCTCGGCATCGCCGGCGGCGTGCGGCCGCTGCCCCCGCACGCGGCGGCGGAGCGCGGCGCCGGCACGTGCGTGGAGGTGGTCGAGGTCGTGGAGGGCAGTCCCGCCGCGCGGGGCGGACTGCGCCCAGAGGACCTGCTGGTCGAGCTCGATGGCCGGCCCGTCACCGACGTCGGCGATCTTCAGCGGATGATGGTCGCCGAGCTGATCGGCGCACGGGTGGAGGCTGTCGTGATCCGCGCGGGGCGCACGTTGCGGCTTGGCCTCGTACCGGTGGAGCTCTTCACGTCGTAGCCTTTGAGGGGGTGAGACCTGGGAGGCTCACATTCCTCGTGCTGGCGCTCGCGCTCGTGGCTGCCGCCCCGTCACTCGCGCGCACGCAGAAGCGGCACGTGACGGTCGTGCGCGGGGACGGCTTCCGCCTGGTCGCCTGGGATCACGGCAAAAGCCTCTGCGTTCGAGTGAGGTCGGCGGGAAAGAGCTCCGCCACATGCACTTCGTCCCCGGGCCTCGCCTACACCTCACTGCGCGGCACCTCCGGCACGGTCCTCGGCGGTCCGGTGCGCAGGGACGCGGCGTCGGTGGTGGCGACCTTCTCAGACGGCAGGCAGCTCACCACGAAGACGAAGCGCGGGGGCCGCTACAGGGGCCGGCGGCACGTGCGCTTCTGGGCCGGCCGGCACGCCGGCAGCGCGACGCTCAGGACCCTCGCCGCAAAGAGCGCGCGGGGTGCGACGCTCCAGGTGATGGTCGTCTCGCCGCAACCGCCGCCGCCTCCTGGGCCCTGTGGCTGCGGCGGTCCGCCGATTGCGCGAGTGATGTGCCCGCTGACGCCCTGCCCGGAGTAGTGGCCAGCGCGATCCGGTGCTCGCCGGTGTTCGTGTCCGGCATGCGGGCGAAAGCCGCGCGTGCCACGAGCCCGCCGAGCATCGCCGCGGCGGCTCCGAGAAGCAGGCCGTCCCGCGGACCCATCGCGCCCGAGATCCAGCCCATCAGCGGGCCGCCGATGGGCGTGCTCCCCAGGAGAACGACCGAGTAGAGCGCCATCACCCGGCCGCGCATGCTCGGCCGGACGCGCAGCTGCAGGGTCGAGTTGACGCTCGAGGCGAAGGTGACGCTGGCCGCGCCCGTGATCGCGAGCGAGACCGCCTCGGTGTCGAGCGTGGGGGCGACGGCGGCGAGCAGGAGGCCGCCGCCAAAGGCCATGGCCGCGGCCACGAGCAGCTTCGGCCCCACCTCGCGCCGCGTGCTCACGGCGAGCGCGCCGGCCAGGGCGCCGACTCCCATCGCCGCGGTGAGTGCCGCGTAGGTGCTCGCGCGCCCGTCGAAGCTGAACTTGGCGAGCAGCGGCAGCAGCGTCTGGAAGTTGTAGGAGAACGTGCCGATCACGGCCATCAGCGCGAGCGGGATCAACAGGCCCGGCGTGGCCCTCACGTAGCGAAGCGCGGACTTGAGCTGGCCGCTCTTGCGCGGCGCCGGCTCGTCCGTGTGGAGCTCGGCCGGATTCATGCGCCGGAGCGCGACGATCATCGCCCCGAACGAGGCGGCGTTGATCAGGAAGCAGGTGGCCACTCCCACGGTGGCGATCACCACACCGGCGAGTGCCGGGCCGGCCACGCGCGCCACCTGAACCAGCGCGCTGTTCAGTCCCACCGCGTTCACGAGCCGCGTGGAGCTCACGAGCTCCACGAGGAACGCTTGCCGCGTTGGGTTGTCGATGGCGTTCACAGCCCCGCGCGTGAACACGAGCGCGAAGATCATCCACGGCCGGACCGCGCCGCCTGCGGCGAGGAGCCAGAGCGCGAGCGCAGGCAGCGCCATGGCCGCCTGCGTGACCATGAGCAGCCGCCGCTTGTCGAGCCGGTCGGCAATCACGCCGCCCCAGGCGCCGAACAGCAGCATCGGAGTGAACTGCAGCGCGGTGGTGATGCCCACCGCGAGCGGATTGCTCGTCAGGGACAGCACGAGCCAGAGCTCGCCTACGGTCTGCATCCAGTTGCCGCTGAGCGAGATGACCTGACCGGCGAAGTAGCGCCGGTAGTTCGGCAGCGACAGTGAGGCGAACGGTTTCCCGAGCTTGGGCGCAAGCGCCCTCACTCGGGCTCCTCCAGAATCCTCTCCAGGATCGCGGTGGCCCGCTCGAGGGTCTCGAGCTCCTCGTCGTCGAGGTCGCGCAGCCGCCGGGAGAGGTAGGCGTTCTTGCGCGAGCGAAGCTTCTTCACCAGGGCACGGCCTTCCTTGGTGATGCGGATATGCGCGACGCGGCGGTCGTCCGGGTCGGGCTCGCGCGTGACGAGGCCCTCCTCTTCGAGCGTGGCCACCAGACGTGTGACGGTTGGCCGCTGGATGCGCTCGACCTCGGCGAGGCGGCTCGGCGTGAGCGGACCATGCCGCTCGAGCGTGGCGAGAGCCGCGGTGAGCGAGGGCGAAAGCCCGGCGTCAGCCTCCTGACGCAGGCGGCGGGCGGTGCGGGTGATGGCGAGGCGAAGACGAGGAGAGAGGTCTGCCATGTCTCTCTCTGTAATCGTTCGCATCGCTAATTAGTTTAGCGAACTAGTAGGTCAGAGGTCGGAGGTCGGAGGTCGGAGGCCGTCGCCCCGTTCGCTGAACGATCGGGGTTCCTATGCCTGCCAAATCCTTCAGTCGGGGACGTGGTCCATATATGCCGTGACATTCACGGTTCTTATGGTCCAGGTCCGATCACAGGTCAGGGGCCGCTGTCGCCCGTTCGCTGAAGGATTTGGGTTCCTATGCCTGCCAAATCCTTCAGCCGGCGCGGTGATCGCGGGCTTCCACGGTCATGGTGCACGACCTGCGACCTGCGACCTGCGACCTGCTAGCGGTGGCCTGTGAACTTCACGTGCAGCGTGCTGCGGTGTCCACTGACATCGACGGTTCGGACAGTCAGCTTCAGCTTCGCGGTGCGGTGGTGGCGGAGCTTCTTCTTCAGCCCCTTGCTCGCGTGGATCACGCTTCCGCTGAGCTTCGCGGTCACGCGGCTCGCGCCGGGCGACGGCAGCCTCAGGGTGAGGCGGCCCTTGCGGGAGAGGGTGAGCTTCTTCTTCGAGAGCTTGAAGCGGGCGCCGGTGGCGCTCAGGCCGTGCCGCGACTTGCCGACCACGATGGACCTCGGCAGCGTCACCGTGACCGTCCGCAGCTTCGCCGCGCCCTTCAGCACGGTGATCTGAAGCCGCGGGTGCCGGCCGCGGAGGCCGCGCGCGGTCACC
>DATEPK010000382.1:0-2679 GCA_035273245.1 Thermoleophilaceae bacterium | reverse complement strand
CTTCTCCCCCGCGATGCCACGGATGCGGCGCAACCTCACGCGCAGGATCGTGCCGGGACACCTGATCAAGTGGGAGGCGATCTACGACAGGCCGTTCTGGCGCGACGCCGGGCTGAGCGGCCAGGTGATCTCGGACACCGGCCCGGTACGCAGCACGTTCGACAACTCGCCGCCCGCCGGCACGCCCGGGATCATGTTCGGCTTCATCGGCGGAGCGGATGCGGCGGCGGTGGCGAAGATGAACGAGAGCCAGCGGCGGGACGTGGTGCTGGCGCAGTTCGCCACCTGGTTCGGCGACGCAGCGCGCACCACCATCGGCACCTTCGAGATGGACTGGACGCAGGAGGCGTGGACGCGCGGCTGTCCGGTCGGGCACACCGGGCCAGGCGTGCTGCGCCGCTATGGCCCCGCTTTGCGCGCGCCATTCAGGCGGGTTCACTGGGCCGGAACCGAGGTGGCCACCTTCTGGAACGGCTACATGGACGGCGCCGTCCGCTCGGGCGAGACCGCCGCCAAGCAGGTCCACAAGGCGCTCAGGCACTAGCCACGGAGTAAAAGCCGCGGCGCTCCGGCCGATTTCCTCGATGTGGTTCCTGGGTGGCCGACCGCCGCCTCGTCAGGGGTAGCTCAGCTGCTCGTGCCAGTCCGGCCTTCCCTCCGGGGTGAGGTCGAAGAGGTTCCAGAGGGGCTCGAGCGTGCCTACGTGGCGCGGCTCCTGCCCGGGCTCCGCCGGCGCATAGAACAGTTCCGAGCCCCAGAAGTGACGGATCCCGTCGCGGTCGCGATGAAAGACGTTCAGCATCGGCCGCTGATCTCCGTCCGCCGTCTCCCCGTGGTAGTCGCGGTTGTACGTGTTGCCTGCGGACGAGACGAGTCGCAAGTGCCGCCAACCCCGCTCCTTCGCAAAGGTGATGAGACGCGGGACCGGCGTCTTGGCGACGACCGCGAGGCCGATGTGCTGGCTCGCGTGCTCGGCCGCGCCGTCGAGCTGGTCGAGAAGTGCGGTGCACGACGGGCACGGACCTTCGGCGAGTGGCAGGAGCGCCGTCTCGCCAGAGTCCGGGCCGGGAGAATCGTCGCCTGGATCTCGCGGGAACATGAAGTTGTAGATCACGAGCGAGTCCTTGCCGGGCCCAAACAGCTCGGAGAGCCGCACGTCGATCGGCGTGCCGTCAGGTCGAGCGCCCTGAAAGACGTAGTCCTCGGGCAGGTGTCCGCCCGCTGGCAGTTGCCGCCGTGCGGCGGCCACGCGCTCCATCGCGCGTCGCAACTCGGCCTCCTGTGCGAGCAGCTGATCCCGCGCGGACCGGTACTCGGCTGACTCGCCTGGAAATGCAATCCCCATCTGTCCTCACCTCGCCGTAGTCGATGTTCGGAGTTGGAGGGTTCGAGCGATTATTCGCTATCGCCACGCAAAAGCAGCGATCCCCCCTAGTAGGGTCTGCGACTCTGCCCAGTAGGAAAGGACCCGTTCTCTTGCGCTTCTTCGCCCGCCCGCTTGCTCTCACCGCTGCCGTCACGGCGCTGATCGCGGCTGCCGCCGCCCCGGCCGCTCAGGCCAAGGCGCCCACGATCACCGTGATGACCCGCAACCTGTTCCTCGGCGCGGACCTCATTCCGCTCGCCACCAACCCGCCCGGCCCGCAGTTCGAGCAGGCCGCGAGCAACATGTTCGCCGGCGTGAGTGCCCAGGATCCGACCGCGCGCATGAAGCTCGTGGCCGGCGAGATCGCCAAGGCCAAGCCCGACCTCGTGGGCTTCCAGGAGCTGTCGCTGTGGCGCACCGGCCCGCCGCCGGCCTCGGGCGTCGCCTACGACTACATCGCGACGATCATGGCTCAGCTCAAGAAGCTCCACCAGCACTACCGCGTGGTGGCGATCAAGCAGGGCTTCAACGTCGAGGGTCCGATGGGCGGCGGCAAGGACGTACGCCTCACGCTTGGCGACGCGATCATCGCGCGCAAGGGCGTGAAGGTGAGGCACGTGCACTCCGGGATCTTCAAGAACCAGCTCACGATCCCCACGCAGGCGATCGGCAACGTGGTGACTGAGCGCGGCTTCAACGAGCTGGACGCCACCGTGCACGGCGTGACCGTCCACGTGGTCAACACGCACCTCGAGGCGTATTCGGCGGACTTCAGGCTCAAGCAGGCGCAGGAGCTCGTGAGGGGGCCGCTGCGCTCAAAGCGCCCGACGATCCTCATCGGCGACCTCAACTCGGGCCCGAAGCTTCCGAAGCCCGAGGACCGGCCGCCCTACCTCGCGATCGCGAAGGCCGGCTTCAAGGAGGAGCGTACGCCGAAGTTCAGCTGCTGCTTCAACGAGCTGACCGACAAGAGCGGCTGGGACCACAACGTGGACCACATCATGGCCAAGCCGAGGCTGAAGCTCGTGCGCTCGTTCATCACCGGCTCGGAGACCACGCCCGCGGGCGTGCACCCCTCCGACCACGGCGGAGTGGTGAGCGTGCTGCGCCTGAAGCGCTGAGCCGGGCCTAGTTCGCGCGGGCCGCGGTGGTGGCGAACGTGTGCAGAGCACGTCCGCCGTCCCACTCCGCCTCCGCGCGGATGGCGCCGCGGCTGTTCGGACGCGCCCGGAGGTTCCAGGTCCGCTGGGTGGAGTGGCCCGCGTCGAGCGCCGAGACCGCCACCCAGCCGCCCGCGGCCGCCCATCCGCCCG
>DATEPK010000381.1:0-2463 GCA_035273245.1 Thermoleophilaceae bacterium | reverse complement strand
GTCAACTGGTTCCGCAAGGACGACGACGGCAAGTTCATCTGGCCGGGCTTCGGCGACAACATCCACGTGCTCGCGTGGATATTCCGCCGCTGCGACGACGAGGCCGGCGCCGATGACTCGCTGCTCGGGCTCGTGCCGGCCGAAGGCGAGATCGACATCGACGCCCTCGACGTGAGCGCGGACGACATGCGCGAGCTTCTCAACGTCGATCCCGAGGCCCTGCGCGACCAGCTGCCGCAGATGAAGCAGCACTTCGCGCAGTTCGGCGATCGCCTGCCGGAGGGGATCTCCGAGCAGATGCAGGCGCTCGAGAAGCGCCTCGAGCAGAGCTAGCCGTCATCCGGACATACACTCGGCGTGATGCGCGCGATCGGTCGTTTCATCGCGTCGGTGCTGGTCGTCGCCGGCGCGCTGCTGATCGCCGATGTGGTGGTCACCCTGCTGTGGCAGGAGCCGGTGTCGGCGCTGATCGCGCACCGTGATCAGGCGCGTCTGAGCGGGCAGCTCAGGACGCTCGACCGCCTCAGCGCCGCCGACGAGCACGCGCTCGCGCGCGTGCGGCGCGGCCGGCTCACCGCCCTCGCCCGCCATGAGCAGGCGCGGGTGCAGGAGGGCCATGCGCTGGGCCGCATCCGCCTGCCCACGCTCGGACGCTCATATGTGATCGTGCAGGGAACGGACTCGGCGAGCCTGCGCAAGGGACCCGGGCACTACCCGGACACGCCGCTGCCCGGCGAGCCCGGCACGGTGGCGATCGCCGGTCACCGCACCACCTACCTCGCGCCGTTCAAGACGATCGACCAGCTTCATGCCGGAGACCCGATCGTGCTCCAGATGCCGTATGGGAGCTTCACCTATAGCGTGCAGGAAACGCGAGTGGTCCTGCCCACAGCCCTGTGGGTCACGCGCAACGTGGGTTACGAGCGCCTGGTGCTCAGCGCGTGCCACCCGCTCTACAGCGCGTCTCACCGAATCGTCGTGTTCGCGAAGCTCACCACTCCTATCGAGCCCGCGTCACGCCGTTCGAGCAGCAGCACGAGCGCCACGACCACCGCGAGCGCGACCACCAGCACGGCGAGCCAGTAGAGAACCCTGCGAAGCACTCTCGCCGCAAGATTACGGCCGCCTGGACGAATGTTTGACGCAAGAACACTCGAAGTGGGCTACCTTGGCTTGCATGCCCCTTCACCCCCTTGCCGTCCAGGCGGGGAAGCAGCTCTCCCTTCAGAGCAGAATTCGCGCTAGGCGTCAGCTCGAGGTCCTGCCCAGCAGGATCGAGAAGGACGAGCAGCTCCTCCATGTCGCAACATCGTCCCGCGGCCTGGTGGCCGCCACGGACCGTCGTCTGATCGTCGTGCGTGGCGCCGATGACGTCCAGGAGGTGGCCTACTCCCGGATCGTCTCCTTCGTCGCGGCCAAGGACCGCCGCAAGCCCTACATCCAGCTCCAGACGGACTCGAGCGAGCTCGAGGTGAAGGGGCTCGGCGAGGGCTTCGAGGACATCTGCCGCGTGGTGCACGCGCGGATGTGGGACGTCACGCTTCAGCGCGCCGCAGAGCCCGCATCGGTGGAGCCGATCCGCCGCGCGGCCGGCGCTGCCTAGTCGCAAAGACTTCGCTTAGTCACGCCCGGCAGAATTGGGCGCGGATGATCGATCTGCATTCCCACGTGCTGCCGGGAATCGACGATGGGCCGGCGGAGCTCGCGGAGAGCCTCTCGTTCATGCGAGCCGCCGGTCAGCAGGGCACCACGATCCTGGCCGCCACTCCGCACGTGCGCTCGGATCACCCGCGGGTGCACGTGGATGAGCTTGCGGAGCGTTGCGCGGAGCTGAACGAGCTGAAGTCCGGCACGTCGGACATCCGCATCATCCCGGGTGCGGAAGTGGACATTTTCTGGGCGCAGGGCGCGACCGACGAGGACCTGCGGCTCGCGTCGCTCGGACAGCGCGGCAGCGACCTGCTCGTGGAGACGCCGTACGGGCTCTTGCCCGACAGCTTCGAGGACATGCTGTTCCGGCTCAGGGTGCGGGGCTTCCGCGTCCTGCTGGCCCACCCCGAGCGCAACCCCACCTTCCAGCGCGATCCGGAGCGGTTGCGCGAGCTCGCCGGGAGGGGCGTACTGCTTCAGATCACGCTCCCGTCGGTCGTGAGCCGCGAGCGCGGGTCACGCTCGCGCAAGCTCGCCTTTGCCCTGGTGCGCGAGGGGCTGGCTCACAACCTGGCCACCGATTCGCACTCGCCCGGAGAGTTCCGCCCGCCGGCGCTGCGGGAGGGCGTTCGCGCTTTCGAAGACATTGCCCCCGCGTACGCCGAATGGATGGTCACGGACGCGGCCGCCGCGATCCTCGAGGGCGAGCCGCTACCGGACCCGCCGCGCGCGGGAAGCGGTCGCCGCGGAATCCGGCTTCCCGGCCGGCGACGGTAACTAGGCGCCGGCCCGCGGGCTCGACGGCGGGAAGCC
>DATEPK010000380.1:0-4669 GCA_035273245.1 Thermoleophilaceae bacterium | reverse complement strand
CGGCGGTGCTGCCGCGGTGTCCGCCGGTGCGGCGGGCGGAGCTGCTGGCGGTGCGGTCACCGCCACGCTCGGCGCGGTGGGGGCGAAGGTGGCGGTGGGAGTTGCCACAGCCACGCTCGTTGCCGCCGGAGCAGCCGACATCCATAAGGCATCGCACCGCCATCACGTGGCGAAGGCGGCGCACGTGGCGGCGCCCGCCCCGCAGGTGCCGGTGGCGATCTCGCCTCCGGTGCCGCAGCCCCAGCTCACCATCCGGAATCCTGCTTCCGCCACGCCGGCGCCGGTTCACCATCATCACCACGCCTCCACGGAGCCGCAGGGCAATCAGCCAAACCCGTCCTCCACCACGCCGCTGCCGCCCACTCAGGCAGGGGGGAACGGCGCGTTCCCGGACACTCCGCCGCCGGTCTCCACCACCGACCATTCCACGCCTCAGGACACGCCGCCCACCGACCCTTCCACCCAGCCGATCAGCAGTCCCGAGCCGGTGCAGGTGCAGGGGTTCGACCCGCAGCAGCCGTCGGGTAGCGGGTCGAGCGGCAGCTCGAGCGACACGAGCACGGGCTCCAGCACCGGGCCGTAGCCGCCCCGCCGCGCCGGCTGGATAGCCTGCGGGGCACATGTCCTGGCACGTCGTCATCGCGGGAGGCGGGTTCGGCGGCCTCTACGCGGCCCGGCGGCTCGAGCGCCGGCTGCCGCGCCAGAGCGCGCGCGTCACGCTCGTCACGGACGTCAACTTCATGCTCTACACCCCGCTCCTGCCGGGTGCTGCCTCCGGCACGCTCGAGCCGCGGCACGTCGTGGTGCCGCTGCGCGAGGAGCTGCACCGCACGGACATCCATCTCGCGCAGGTGACCGGGGCGGACCCGGGGGCGCGCGAGCTGCGAGTGCAGACGATCGACAAGCGCGAGCAGCGCATCCGCTACGACCAGCTGATCGTCGCGCTCGGCTCCGTCTCTCGGGTGATGCCGGTCCCCGGCCTGGCGGAGCATGGCCTCGGCTTCAAGACGATCTCCGAGGCGATCGCGCTCCGCAACCGGGTGCTGCTCAACCTCGAGATCGCCGAGTCGCTGGACGCCGAGGAGGCGCGCCGCGCGTACCTCACCTTCGTATTCGTCGGCGCCGGCTATGCCGGCCTCGAGGGAATCGCGGAGCTGCAGGACTACGTGGCCGACGTGATCGAGCGCTATCCGCGCTGCCGCCTGCAGGGCACGCGCTGGATCCTCGTGGAGGCACTGGAGCGCGTGATGCAGGAGACGCCGCCGAGCCTCGCCGAGTTCGCCACGCGCGAGCTGCGCAGCCGAGGGCTCGAGATCCGCACCAGCACGCGGGTCGACGCGGTGGAGAAGGACTCGATCACCCTCTCCACCGGCGAGACGATCCCCTGCCGCATGGTGTGCTGGACGGCGGGGGTGAAGCCGTCGCCCGTGGTGCGCGAGCTTGGCCTCCCGCTCGACAAGGGTGGCCGCATCGAGGTGGACGAAACCCTGCGCGTGCGCGGCCAGGAGAACGTGTGGGCGATCGGAGACGCAGCCGCGGTGCCCGACCCCGCGAAGGACGGCAAGGTGCCCTGCCCGCCGACGGCGCAGCACGCGCTCCGCCAGGGGCGGCTCGCGGCGGACAACGTCGCGGCCGTGCTCGGTCATGGCCAGGTGAAGCCGTTCCGCTACAAGACCCTCGGCGTGTTCGCGGACCTCGGGCGGCACAAGGCGGTGGCCACAATGCTCGGCATCAACCTGAGGGGCTTTGCGGCGTGGTGGGCGGCGCGCACCTACCACGTGGCCGCGATTCCGGGAGCGGGGCGCCGCCTTCGCCTGATCGTGGACTGGACAGTCGGCCTCTTCTTCGGTCGCGCGTCCGCCGAGCTCGGGCAGCTCGGTCATCCGCCGTCGCTGAAGGGCTACCTCGAGACGCCGCGGCCAAGCGCCGACGGCGAGGAGGCGGTCTGACCAGCGCGCCGCCAGACGTCTCGTTCCGCGACGGCACCGCGGCGGACCTCGAGGCCACCTTCGCGCTGTCAGAGCGCGCGATCTACGACGCCGCGGTGAAGCGCGGCGTACTGCCGCCCGGCCGCGAGCCCACGAGCAGCAACACGCGCGCGAGCTGGCGCCGGCACAAGCCGCTGATCGAGTTCCTGCAGGCGCAGCCGGACACTCGCTACAGGGTGTGCGAGCGGGCGGGGGAGCCTGTCGGATACGCGCGGGCTGTGCACTTCGGCGAGATGGAGGAGCTCACGGAGCTGATGGTGGAGCCGCGCCACCAGGGCAAGGGAATCGGTCGCGCGCTCCTCGAGCAGTGCTGGCCCGGCGACCCCACGCGGGAGCTCGGCCGCGTGGTGGTCGCCACCGGCGAGCCCACCGACCTCGGTCTCTACATGGAGTTCGGCGTCATGCCGGTGGCGGGCCACTGGCACATGCGCCAGCGCACCGACCGCTATCTCGAGCGGCGCTCGCAGGAGTTCGAGCGGGTGGAGACGGCGGTGCACGTGCTGAAGTCCGACCGCGCCGTGGCCGAGTGGCAGCGCCTCGAGCCGCCGGTGGTGGGCCACTCGCGCCCTGCCGTGCACGAGTTCCTCTGCCGCGACCGCACGTGTCTCGCCACAATCGACCCGCAGACCCACGAGGCCACCTCGCTCTGCTGGGTGAGCAGCGAGGGCGAGATCGGGCCGGCGGTGGGGGCCACGCCGCCGGACGTCGTGCCGGTGGTGCTCGCGGCGCTCGACCGCGTGGCGGCCACGGTCGAGCCCGAGTACCTCAGCCTCTTCACCACCACGATCGCGTGGTGGCTCCTGCGCCGCCTGCGCGGCCTCGGCTTCGAGATCTGGTGGCCCAGCTGGATCATGTGCTCGGTCCCGCTGCCGGGCCTCGACCGCTATGTGCCAACGCGGCCACCGCAGCTGCTCTAGCGTCGTCGCCGGGCGCCGAACTACTCTTGTTTCATGCGCGAAGCAGCCGGTGATCTCGGCCGCAAGGCACTGGCCCTTCTGGTCCTGCTGGTTGCGGCTTGGATCCTCTTCAAGGTCGTCATTGGCGTCGTGGCAGCGATCGCTTGGATAGTCGTTGTGGTCCTCGCGATAGCGGCAATCGTCTGGGCGATCAGAGTGCTCTAGCACGCTCGAAGCGCCGGATCGTGGGGACGGTGGCCGCTACCGTCGAGGAATGCCCGAGATCAACCGGCCGCTGTTCGCGAGGATCCAAGCCCGCGCGGCAGCGACCGAGGAGCGAAAAGGAGGCGCCGCGCGCCGCAGGCAGCTCCTGGACGGGCTCGCGGGACGTGTGCTCGAGGTTGGCGCCGGCAGCGGCGTGTCGTTCGCGTACTACCCGAGCTCGGTGAGCGAGCTGCTCGCGGTGGAGCCCGAGCCGGCCCTCCGCGAACGCGCCGAGCAGGCGGCTGCGAGCGCGCCGGTCCACGTCCGCGTGGTCGACGGCGTGGCCGAGCACCTACCGGTTGCGGACCAATCGGTCGACGCCGTGGTGGTCGCCGGGGTTCTGTGCAGCGTGACGGATCCGGGTGCCGTGCTGAATGAGGTCAAGCGGGTGCTGCGTCCCGGCGGCGAACTCCGCTTCTTCGAGCATGTGGCCGCGCGCAACCGGCGGCTGGCGACCCTCCAACGGCTGCTCGACGCGACCATCTGGCCGCGGTTCTTCGGTGACTGCCACACCACGAGGGACACGGAGAAGACGCTGCAGGCGGCAGGCTTCCGCATCGAGGTGCTCGACCGCTTCTCATTCCGGCCCACGCTGCTGGCCACGCCCGTCGCGCCCCGCATCCTGGGGCGCGCACGGTGCGACAATTGATGGGCGAATGGCCTACATCGTCCTGATCATCTTCACAGGGCTCTCCGCCGGAGTCATCGCGAAGACGCGCGGCCACTCGTTCTGGCTGTGGTTCGTGATCGGGTTCGTGCTGCCGTTCTTCGGAACCATCGCGGCGCTGCTCTACAGGCGCGACGGCGAGGTGCAGAAGCGGCAGTGCCCGGAGTGCGGCAACAAGATCGCGATCCATGACCAGGTGTGCATGAAGTGCGGCCGCGACCTGGAGTGGTCGGGCGACAACTTCGCCGTCAGTTAGCTCCGGCGCGCGCCACGAACAGGTAGCGGTTCAGGCTGAAGAAGTAGTTCGAGCCGAGCGACCGCAGGTCGTCCTCCCAGGCGCTCGCCTCCTCGGCGCTGATGCCCTGCCGGCCTGACACGAAGCCGGCGATCATCCGCAGGATGTGCGCGCTGTAGGTGTTCTCGTCGTAGCCGACGTTGACCACGGGCACCACCTGCACCCGCTCGAGCGCGAAGCCGCCGGCGGCGAACAGCTCGGGAAGAAGACGCGGAAGATGGGGATGCGCGAGGTGCTCGTCCCAGGCACGCAGGACGCGCGCCATCAGGTCGTCGTCGCTCGAGCGCCACACGATCGAGTCCCAATCGGTGTCGAGCACGAGCAGCCGCCCGCCCGGCCGGAGCACCCGCCGCGCCTCGCGCAGGGCGCCCTCGATGTCGGCCACGTACTCGTACACCTGCGTGGACACTGCGACGTCGAACTCCGCATCGGAAAGCCGCAACGACAGTGCGTCGCCCTCGCTCAGCTCCATGTGCGGAAGCGCGCGCCGCGCGGCGATCGCGAGCATCGCCGGGCTCGGATCGACGCCATGGACGAACCCGTCCGTCCCCACGGCCTC
>DATEPK010000379.1:0-7735 GCA_035273245.1 Thermoleophilaceae bacterium | reverse complement strand
TTGACGCGATCACGAGCGACCGGCCCTACCGCACCGGTGCCTCAATCGCGGACGCGCGCGAGGAGATAGCCCGCGGCTCGGGCACACAGTTCGACCCCGAGGCCGTCGAGGCACTCATGATGGTTTCGGACGAGACCCTCGAGCGCATCCGGAGCGAGAAGGTACTCACCTCCGCCGCCAGCCCTTGAGGGGCTTTCTCGGCCTCGGCTCCAACGTCGGGGACCGGGTCGCGAACCTGGACGCGGCGGTGGCCGCGCTCCGAGAGCGCGGGGTGGACGTGCTCGCGATGTCGTCGCTGTACGAGACCGCGCCGCAGGGCGAGATCCTCGACCAGCCCGACTTCCTGAACGCCGCCATCGAGATCGAAACGGAGCTCGAGCCCCTGGCGCTGCTCGACCTGTGCAAGGAGGTCGAGCGGGCGCTCGGAAGGGAGCAGGGGCTGCCGCGCCACTCGCCGCGCCCGATCGACGTCGACCTGCTGCTCCTCGGCGACATCGAGTACTCGAGCGAGCGCCTCACGCTGCCGCACGCCGAGGTCACGTCACGGCGGTTCGTGCTCGAGCCGCTGCTCGAGCTCGATCCCGATCTGGCGCTTCCCGACGGCACTGCGCTGGCGGGCGCGCTGGCCCCGCTGATGGACCAGCGGGTCGAGCGGCGATAATCCGCCGCGATGCTGCTCGCGGTCGACGTCGGCAATACGCAAACCCACCTTGGGATGTTCCGCGACGGCACGCTCGTCGAGCACTGGCGCTTCTCCACCGTGCGCGAGTCCACGGCCGATGAGCTGGCCACGGTGCTCGTCGGCCTGCTCCAGCTGCGCGATCTCGCGCTGAAGGACATCGACGGCGCGATCGTGTCGTCGGTGGTGCCGCAGCTCGTGCACGAGTACGAAGGCGTGTCCGAGCGCTACCTCGGCGGCGCGATGAAGATCGTCGGGCCGGCCCTGAAGAGCGGCATTCCGATCCGGACCGAGAATCCACACGAGGTGGGGGCCGACCGGCTGGTGAATGCGGTCGCCGCCTACGACCACATCGGCTCGGCCTGCATCGTCGTGGACTTCGGCACCGCCATCACCTACGACGTGGTGTCCTCCGACGGTGAGCTCCTCGGCGCGATCATCTCGCCCGGGGTCGAGATCTCGATGGAGGCCTTGAGCGAGCGCGCCGCGCGGCTGCCGAAGGTGGAGCTCGAGCAGCCGAAGGAGCTGATTGGCCGCAGCACACAGGCATCGATCCAGTCGGGTGTGATCTACGGCTTCGCCGGCCAAGTGGACGGAATCGTCTCCCGGCTGCGCGAGGAGCTCGGCGTGGAGGCCGTGGCGATCGCGACCGGTGGGCTGGCCACTTCGATCGCGCCGTTCTGCGAGGAGATCGACGAGGTGGACGACCTGCTCACCCTCACCGGCCTGCGGCTCATCTGGGAGCGGAACCGGGAGTAGCGTGCCTCAGCCCGCCGCCACCGGCCCCGATGGCCATTACTGGGCCGGCTACCGCTTCACGCCGCGGCTGATCGCCGGTACGCGGTCCGCGGTGTGGGTCGTGGAGAACCACCTTCCGCTCCTCGTGCGGGTGGACCCCGGCACCGGCGAGCTGACCGGCCCGAGCCGTGTCGGTCATGGCGACCCCGCCGGCCGCGGGGCGCACGACCTGCTTGCCCACGGAGACGATCTGTGGATCCGCTGGAACGACGGAATCACCCGCTTCCGGCCGGCGGATGGCGACGAGTGCTGGGTCGACCTGAGCGCCGCTGGACTCGCCGCGGGCGACGCGGGTGTGTGGGCCCTCACCGGCGACGGGCGCCTCGCCCACCTCGATCCGGCGGGGCCGGGCTTCGAGCCCGTAGGTGAGCCCGAGGTGCGCCGGCACAGCATCGGGGTTGGGCACGGCGCGGTGTGGGCGCTCACGTGGACGCACGTGCCCGGCGGCTCCACGGTGTCCCGGATCGATCCGGCGAGCGGCGAGGTGAACGGCCAGCTCGCCATACAGGGAAGCCCGCGCCAGCTGATCGTTGGCCCCGACGCCGTGTACGTGAGGGTGTGGCGCCGCGATGGGGAACGCGTGGAGGAGTCGGTGCTCCGAATCGATGCGCGCGACGCGGAGCTTCAGGCGGAGTTCAGCGTTCCGCGCGGCGCCGGAAGTGCGGTGCTGGACGGAGTGATCTGGTCCCCGGAGCACGACGACAACGAGGGGCCCGCCAGCGTTCGCCGCGTCGACGCCGCCACCGGCAAGCTGCTCGGCAGCGTTGGCGTGCCGGGATCGATCACCTCGCTCTCGCCCGGTCCCGGGGGTATGTGGGCTTCAGTGGAGCGCCGCGCCCGGCCTGGCGGCTGCGTCCTTCAGCTCAGCGAAGAAGCCATAAGGGCGGTCGACCTGGACGCCCTCGACATGGCCGCCCACCTGCCAGCGTAAATCCTGCAACTCCGCAATCTCTCGCCGCCGTAGGCGGCGCTAGGCGTGGCCCAGGGCGATACCGACGCCGGCCACGATCACGCCGGCCATCGTCACCTGCACAAGCGACTGCGCCAGGCTCGCCTTGAGGAAGCGCTTGCGCACCCAGGCGATCGTCAGAAGCTCCACCGCCACGACCGCGTACGCGACGGGCAGCGCCTTGTGCACGTCGTGGATCAGGAACGGCAGTGAGTGCAGCGAGCCTCCCACGAACGTGGCTACGCCCGTGATGATCCCGCGCGTAAGCGAGTTGCCGCGGCCGGTGAGCTCACCGTCGTCCGACAGCGCCTCGGAGATTCCCATGCTGATCGCTGCGCCGAGGGCGGTGGCGAGACCGACGAGCAGCGCCGTGCGCGAGCCCGAGAGGTAGGCCGCGGCGAAGATCGGCGCGAGCGTGGAGACCGTTCCGTCGATCAGGCCGACGAGGCCCGGCTGGACGACCTGCAGCAACCGTGCACGGTCGTCCGCGTCCTTCCAGCGGGCACGAAGTGTCTGGGCGGCCTCGGTCATCGGCGGTTACTATAGCAAGTGTGTTAAGATAAGGTTCACCTAATAAGAACTACCTGGATGCTCGGATGGAAACCACGCCTACAGCCCTTGACGACCAGCAGCTGACCGCCGTTCTCCACGAGCGCGGCCAGCGCGTCACGCCCCAGCGCCTCGTGATCAACCGCGCGCTGGGCGAGCTACAGCGGCACGTCACCGCCGAGGAGGTGCTGGCCAGCGTGGAGGACAGGCTTCCGAACGTGTCACTTCCCACCGTGTACTCCACCCTCGAGCTCTTCGAGGACCTGGGCGTCGTGCGCAAGCTGGGGGTCCGCCAAGGCGCCGTGCTCTACGACCCACGGCCCGAACCGCACGACCACATGGTGTGCGACCGCTGCGGGAAGATCGAGGACCTCGACGGCGGCGTGAAGCTTGACGGAGCGCTGTTCCGCGCGAAGCGCGGCGGCTTCGTCCCCAAGCGCGCGGAGGTCCGCATCAACGGCCTGTGCGCCGACTGCGCGCGCTAACCGCATGACCGGCATTCAGCCGGAGCTCTGGGTCGAGCGCGCGGCGGACGCTGTTGCCTTCTACAAGGAGGCGTTCGGAGCGACGGTTCTCCATCAGGTCGGCGAGGGGCAGGACATCGTGGCGCAGCTCGTCATCGAGGACGCTCCCTTCTGGGTGGGCAGTGCGTCATCGGAGATGAAACGCTTCAGCCCGGCCGCCATCGACGGGTCGACCGGCCGCACCCTGCTCGTCACCGACGATCCCGAGGCCGTCGTGCTGCGGGCGACCGCTGCGGGCGCTAAGGAGCTCTCGCCCGTGCAGACGGAGCACGGCTGGACCATGGGACGCATCCTCGACCCGTTCGGGCACGAGTGGGAAATCGGGAAGCCGGCCGGCCGCTGGCCACCGGGCTGACGGATGGACCACCTGGCGATCCCCGTTACGGACCAGGAGCGCTCGCGGCGTGGATGCACTTCGGCATCGGGCTCGGGAGCCGCGAAGCCGTGCTCGCCTTCCGCGACCGGCTCACGGCCGACGGCGTCGAAGCTGGAAGAGGAGTACGACGAGCCCGACTATGTGAGCGTCAAGTGCCGCGACCCTGACGGCTACATAGTCGAGGCCTCATGGGAGCCCGGCTAACGTTTTCGGCATGCCAAGCCTGAACAGCCCCTGGACGCTGGGCGGCATCGAGCTGCCCAACCGCGTGGTGCTCGCCCCGCTGGCGGGGATCGGCAACTGGTTCGTGCGCCTGCAGGCCAAGCGGCACGGTGCGGGCTTCGCGGTGTCCGAGATGGTGTCGAGCTTCGGCCTGAAGTACGGCGACGAGCGCACCCACCGGGAGTTCCTCAGGATCCATCCCGACGAGCATCCGATGGCGGTGCAGCTCTTCGGGCACGACGCCGAGGTGATGCGCATAGCGGCCGGCATGGTGGCCGAGGCGGGCGCGAGCGCGATCGACCTGAACTACGGCTGCCCGGTGCGCAAGGTCTGCAAGACCGGCGCCGGCGCGGCGCTGCTCGACGATCCGGACAAGGGCGTTGCCATCGCAAAGGCCGCCGTCGAGGGCAGCGGCCTGCCGGTGACCGTGAAGCTGCGGTCGGGTAACCGTCCCGGCGAGCGCACCGGCCTGGAACTCGCGCGCCGCCTGGTGGACGAGGCCGGTGTGGTGGGCATCGGGCTGCATCCCCGTCACGCGTCGCAGCAGCACAAGGGCGATCCGGACTACGCCCTGGCGGCCGAGCTGGTGGAGGCGCTCGAGGTCCCGGTGGTGCTGTCGGGCGGCTTGCGGGACGAGGAGCGGACGCTCGAGGCGTTCGAGCGCACCGGCGCGGCGGCGGTGATGCTGGCGCGCGGCTCGCTCGGCAACCCCTGGCGTTTCGCGCGCCTGCTCGGCCTGCGCGAAGAGCCGCCCACGCGCGAGGAGATCGTGGCCGAGCTGCGCTGGGTGATCGATCGCGCCGAGGAGCATCTCGGCGTGGAGCGCGCCGGCCGCTACCTGCGGAAGTTCTACCCCTGGTACGCGGAGACGCTGGGGCTTACGAAGCGCGATCAGCAGCCGCTTGTGACCGCGCCCACCACCGCTCACGCGCGGTCCGCGCTCGACGCTCTGATGGGCGCCGAAACTGCGCCAATAGCCGCCTGAAAACGCCCCGAAAACGGGCTATACCGCTGCTAGACTCGTCCGTCCCTCCAGGGTCCGCGGTGGTCGCGGCGCGGCGGGATTTTCTTTATGCCAAAGGACGTCATCCTCACCCCACAAGGGCTCGAAGAGCTCAAGAGCAAGATCGAGTACCTCTCGGGTCCGCGCCGCCGCGAGGTGGCAGAGCGGATCAAGGAGGCGCGCGAGTTCGGCGACATCAGCGAGAACTCCGAATACGACGACGCGAAGAACGAGCAGGCAATGCTCGAGAAGCAGATCGCGGAGCTCGAGGAGAAGCTGCGCTCGGCCACGGTGATCGACGCGAAGTCGGTCACCACGGACGCGGTCTCGGTCGGCACCACCGTCCACGTGAAGGATCAGAAGACGGACAAGTCGGTGAAGTACATGATCGTCGGCTCGTCCGAGGCCAACCCGACGGAGAACAAGCTGTCCAACGAGTCTCCCGTCGGCAAGGCGCTGATAGGGAAGAAGCGCGGCGACGTCGTCTCCGTGCCCGTTCCGCGTGGGCCCGCGCGGAAACTGAAAATCACCAAGATAGAGGCGTAGCAGCCTTCCCATAGAGTCCCGCGCGTGACCGAGGGCACAGCACCTCAGGACGACCGTCGCGCCAAGCTCGAGCGCCTTCGTTCGGAGGGCGTCGATCCGTTTCCGCATCAGTTCGATGGCGTCGTGCCCATCGAGGCGGTGCATGCTGCACATGACGGGCTGGAAGCCGGGGAGGAGACCGACAGCGCCTACCGCATCGCCGGCCGGCTGAGCGCGCGCCGCGGCCACGGCGGCGCCGCCTTCCTCGATCTCGTCGACCGCTCCGGCCGCATACAGCTACACGCGCGCAAGGACGCGCTGGGTGAGGAGTCGTTCGAGCGGCTTGTCTCGCTCGACCTCGGAGACCTGATCGGCGTCGACGGCACCGCGTTCAAGTCGCGCCGCGGAGAGCTGACGCTCGCGGTGACGAGCTGGGAGCTGCTCGCCAAGTCGCTGCGCGCTCCGCCCGAGAAGTTCCACGGCCTCGAGGACGTCGAGACCCGCTACCGCCAGCGCGAGCTCGACCTGATCTCGAACGAGGAGGTTCGCCGGCTCTTCATCCTGCGCTCGAAGGCGATATCGGCCATCCGCCGCTGGTTCGACGACCGCGGCTTCCTCGAGGTCGAGACGCCGGTCCTTCAGCCGCTCTACGGCGGAGCGCTCTCGCGCCCGTTCGTGACCCACCACAACGCCCTCGACCGCGACTTCTACCTGCGCATCGCCACCGAGCTCTACCTCAAGCGCCTGATCGTCGGAGGGCTCGAGAAGGTCTACGAGATCGGCAAGGACTTCCGCAACGAGGGCATCTCCCACAAGCACAGCCCCGAGTTCACGATGCTCGAGTGGTACGAGGCCTACGCGGACTACAACGACGTCGCCCGCGAGCTCGAGGAGATGGTCAGTTACGTCGCGCGCGAGGCGGGCTACGAAGGCGAGCTCGACTTCACCCCGCCCTGGCGGCGCGTGAAGCTCCGCGAGGCGATCCTCGAGAAGACGGGCATCGACGTGATCGCGCACCGCGACAGGGAGAGCCTCGTGGCGGAGGCGGGGTCAAAGGGCATCGAGCTCGACCCGGGCGAGAGCTGGCCACAGCTCGTGGACGAGCTCCTCTCGAAGTACGTGGAGCCGACGCTCGTCCAGCCGACCTTCGTCATGGACTATCCGGTCGAGCTGTCGCCGTTCGCGAAGGCCCATCGCTCGGAGCCGGGCCTTGTCGAGCGCTGGGAGGCCTTCTGCACCGGAATCGAGTTCTCGAACGCCTTCACCGAGCTGAACGACCCCGACGAGCAGCGCGCGCGCTTCGAGGCGCAGACTGTCCTGACGGAGGAGGGCGACGAGGAGACCCAGCCCTACGACGAGGATTTCGTCCGCGCGCTCGAGCACGGCATGCCTCCCACCGGTGGGGTAGGGGTGGGCATTGACAGGCTTGTCATGATCCTTTCGGGGCGCAGTTCCATCCGAGAGGTCATCCTCTTTCCCGCCATGCGCGGCGGGTCATAAAGCCCCAAACTCCGGCTTTCGAAGCAGTCTTAAGGGACTGTTGCCCACGCAAAGCCGCGGTCCCCCCATTGCTAGACTGGCCCACAGGCGAGCGAAGGCGCCAGGGAACCTACATCTAACGGCGAAACTGCCGATTAGGGACAAAAGGCTCCGGGGTACTTTCACCTCGCCGCATCCGATCCCGTAGAAGGTTTTCCAGATGTTTGAGCGCTTCACCGAACGAGCCCGCCAAGTGGTCGTCCTGGCCCAGGAAGAGGCTCGCATTCTCAAGCACAACTACATCGGCACCGAGCACATCCTGCTCGGGCTGCTTCGCGAGGAAGAGGGCCTTGCCGCCCGCGTCCTCGAGTCGCTTGACATCACGGTGGAGCGTGTACGCGCGCAGGTCGTCCGCATCGTCGGCTCTGGCGAGGAGGTCACCTCCGGCCAGATCCCGTTCACTCCGCGCGCGAAGAAGGTCCTCGAGCTCGCCCTTCGCGAGGCACTGAGCCTGGGCCACAACTACATCGGGACGGAGCACATCCTGCTCGGCCTCGTGCGCGAGAACGAGGGCGTCGCCGCGCGCATCCTGCTCGATTTCGACGCCGACTCGGAGAAGATCCGCAACGAG
>DATEPK010000378.1:0-4017 GCA_035273245.1 Thermoleophilaceae bacterium | reverse complement strand
CACGGTCGCCGCGGCCGCCACGATCGCGGTCGCGACCGCCGCGTCCCCGGCCACCACCGTCACGGCCGCCGCGTCCTCCGCGGCCGCCGCCGTCGCGCTTGTCGCCGGTGCCCATCGCAGCGAGCTCCTCGGCGGTCTTGCCCTGGATCTCCGGGTCGTCGGCCAGGCGCAGCCCGATCCGGCCGCGCTCGCGGTCGACCTCGACCACGCGCACGTTCACCTCGTCGCCGCGGTTCACCACGTCCTCGACCGACTCGGCCCGCTGGCCGGGCGAGATGTTCGAGATGTGCAGCAGGCCGTCGGTGCCCTTGGAGAGCTCGACGAACGCGCCGAAGGTCGTGGTCTTCACGACCTTGCCGGTGTACTCGTCGCCGACCTCGACCTCCTTGGTCATCGAACGGATTCGGTCGATCAGGCCGTCGCCCAGCTCGCCGCTTGCCGCGTACACGAGGATCGTGCCGTCGTCGGAGACGTCGATCTGAGCCTCGAACTCCTCGGAGAGCGCGCGAATCGTCTCGCCGCCCTTGCCGATGACCATGCCGATCTTGTCGACGTCGATCTGGATCGAGGTGATCCGCGGCGCGTACTGGGACAGCTCCTCGCGCGGCCCCTCGATGGCATCGCGCATCTTGCCGAGGATCATCGTGCGGCCCTTCTGGGCCTGGTCGAGAGCGTCGCGCAGGATGTCGAACGTGACGCCCGAGATCTTGATGTCCATCTGGAGCGCGGTGATGCCGTCGGCGGTGCCGGCCACCTTGAAGTCCATGTCTCCGAGGTGGTCCTCAACGCCCGCGATGTCGGAGAGCACGATGTAGTCGTCGCCCTCCTTGATCAGGCCCATGGCGATGCCCGCCACCGGCTTCTTGATCGGCACGCCGGCGTCCATCAGCGACAGCGACGAGCCGCACACGGACGCCATCGACGACGACCCGTTCGACTCGAGGATGTCCGACACCACGCGGATCGTGTACGGGAACTCCTCCTGCGACGGGATCATCGGCACGAGCGCACGCTCGGCGAGCGCACCGTGGCCGATGTCGCGGCGCTTCGGGCCCCGCATGAAGCCCGCCTCCCCGACCGAGAAGGGCGGGAAGTTGTAGTGGTGGAAGTAGCGCTTGGCGGTCTGGAGGCCGAGGGTGTCGAGCCTCATCTCCTCGCGCGTCGTGCCGAGCGCGGCGACCGAGAACGCCTGCGTCTGGCCGCGGGTGAAGATCGCCGACCCGTGCGTGCGGGGAGCGACTCCAACCTCGATCCAGATCGGCCGGATCTCGTCTGCGCTGCGGCCGTCAGGACGCTTCTTGTCCACCGCGATGCGGCGGCGGATGACGTCCTTCTCGAGCTTGTCGAAGGCGAGCTGGGCGTTGGCCCGGGCCTCGGTGTAGTTCTCCGCCTCGGGCTCGGGAGTGAAGGCCTCCAGCACCTCCTCCTCCACGCGCTTGGTCGCGTCCTGGCGCTCGAGCTTGTCCTCCACCTGGGTGGCCTCGTCGAGCGCGGCGCCGAAGCGGTCGCGGATCTGCTGGAGCAGGTCGTCGTTCACCTGCGGGATCTCGACCTCCTGCTTCTCCTTGCCCGCGATCTTCTGAAGCTCGCGCTGTGCCTCGCAAAGCTTTTTGATCTCCGCGTGCGCGATGTCGAGAGCGTCGAGGATCTCTGCCTCCGACACCTCGTCGGCGCCCGCCTCGACCATCAGAATGGCCTCCTCGGTGCCGGCGACCACCAGGTCAAGCCCGGTCTCGAGCAGCGACTCCTCGTCGGGGTTGACGACGAACCCACGCTCGTCGTCCATGCCGATGCGCACGGCGCCGACGGGCATCGGGAACGGAATGTCCGACACCATCAGCGCGGCGCTCGCGCCGTTCATGGCAAGGATGTCGTAGGGGTTGACGTGGTCGACCGACATCGGCATCGAGACGAGCTGCGTCTCGCGGCGCCATCCCTTGGGGAAGAGCGGCCGCAGCGGCCTGTCGATCATTCGCGCGGTGAGCGTGCCCTTCTCGCCGGCACGGCCCTCACGCTTGAAAAAGCTGCCGGGGATCTTGCCCGCGGCGTACATCCGCTCCTCGACATCCACCGTCAGCGGCAGGAAGTCGACATCGCGGAGGTTTCCTGCGGTGGCCGTGGAGAGAACCATCGTGTCCCCTGCCCGAACGACCACTGCACCGCTCGCCTGCTTGGCGAGCTTCCCCGTCTCGAAGGTGATGTCAGATCCCCCGACCTCGACCGAGACGCGGTGCGCTTGCGGAGCGCCTACTTCATTCATGCTGTTCCTTTCAGCGCCGCCTCCGGTTGGCGGCATCTCTAATGGCTCTTCGATAAGAGTCCCGGGGAGGTTAGCAATGGGGACCCGGCGGGCCGCGCTCTAATTGGTGCAGAGGAAGGTGTGCTGCGGGTGCGTGTCCGCGCAGCCGGTCCCCCGGTGCTTTTTCGCCGGCGTTTGACAGCGTGGCTTTGGACAGGGACACTCGACCGGTGACTCGCGCGGTCATTTTCGCGGCAGTGGTCGCCTGCCTGCTCGCCTTTTGCTCGGCGGCGGGCGCTACGACATACGGCTTCCGTATCACCGCTGCGCGGATGTCCGAGGTGATGACCTTCCAGGGCGACGGCGGCACCGCCTGCGCGCAAGCCGGTGTGTGCGGCTACAGCGGCACGGTGAGCTACCAGTTCGACCACGCGCACGGGATCAGCGTTGTGGCGGTTGGCCCGCACAGCGTGTTCGGCCTGGGCGACCTGTTCTTCGGCGGTCTCAGCACCGCGACCGTGCAGGGTCCGGGAGGCGGTCCGCCATGCACGGAGTCCGTGATCCGACGCGAGGACGCGTTCCTCGTCGAGGGAAGCCTCCGGCGGCTGCGGGTGGTGTTCCACCCGCCTCAGAGCGACATCGATTTCCTACGCACCTACTGCGTCGGGCCGGGGGACAACGACCTGTCCCACGCCGGCGCCGTGCCGCAGATCACGCTCCCGGCGAGCTCACTGCACCGGAAGAGGCTGTTCCTGCACGTGGCTACCACGCGGCAGTTCCACGCCGGCCCATTCACCGGCACGCTCTCCTTCAGTGCAGAGCTCCGGCTCAGGCGGGCTCGCGGACGCTTCTACCTCTACCGGTTCAACGTCTAGCCCCGCTCGCCCCGGTACAGTGGGTCAGTTCCAGGCCACTATTCGAGGAGCCGAACGTAAAATGAGACTCGCGGGAATTGCCGTCCTCTTGATGCTGATCCTGGCGCCATCCGCCCTCGCGGCAAAGACGCACACCACCAACTACGCCTACCGCGTGACCACGGCGCAGGGCACGGAGACCGCGACCTTCCAGGGCGACGGCACGCAGACGTGCGCCACCGCTGGTCTGTGCGGCACGAGCGGCACGGTGTCGTACGCGTTCGGGCATGCGAACGGCGGATTCGCCCTGGTCACCGTGATCACTCGCGGACATCGGCATACCGGCCTGGGCGACTTCGAGTTCGGCACCGACGGCACCACCAGCTCGAACGTCACGCAGGCGGGCGTGGCGCAGCCCTGCACCGACAGCGTGAAGCATCAAAACGACTCCCTCGACGTGCTGGTGTCGGGCTCGCGCGTCCTGTTCGGGCTGCACGCCCTCAACGCGGACCTGCTCAGCTCGGACTTCCTGGACACGCATTGCGCGGGGCCGACAGAGGAGGACATGGTCGCCGCGCGGGTGCTCCCGGCCGTTTCGATCCCGCTGAAGGCACTCAAGCGCAAGCGGCTCAGCTGGCAGTTCCACACCAACCTGCCGTTCCACTCAGGCCCGTTCAGCGGAACGTTGAAGGTCGACGCCGCCTACACGCTGGTGCGCGACCGCCGCGCGGAGAAGCAGTTCAACAAGAAGGGCTAGCCGCGCAGCCGCTCGAGCAGCTCACTGCCCGGCACGCCTGGAAAGAGCTCGCCGTCCACGAACAGCGTGGGCGTGGACATCACGCCGGCCCGCACGCCTGAGCGGAAGTCGAGCGTGACGCGCTCCTCGAGGTCGGGCGAGCGGCGGTCGGCCTCGAAGCGCTCGAG
>DATEPK010000377.1:0-2496 GCA_035273245.1 Thermoleophilaceae bacterium | reverse complement strand
GCGTCCGCCTCGTCCTCGACCTCCGGCAGCAGGATCGCGAACTCGTCGCCGCCGAGCCGCGCGACGGAGTCGCTCTGGCGCAGAGTCTCCGTGAGCCTGTAGCCGAGCTCGTACAGAAGCAGGTCGCCCATGTGGTGGCCGAGCGTCTCGTTGATCTCCTGGAAGCGATCCACGTCCAGCACGATCACGGCGGCGCGGGTGCCGGTACGGGTGGCGCCCAGGATGGCCTGGTGCACGCGGTCGTGGAAGAGCAGCCGGTTGGGCAGCTCGGTGAGAGGGTCGTGGAGCAGGGCGAACTCGCTGTCGGCGAGCCCTCGCTCGGGCGCGCGCGAAGCGAGCAGCCGCGCCGCCACGAGCACGAAGCAGAGAGCCGAAAGGACGGCGAGCGCGGCCGTGTAGTGGCCGTCCGCCCAGAGGATGCCGACGATCGCCCCCATAAGGGCGACCGATGCGAGCGTGCGGGATGAACGCCTGGTGCGCATGACTCTCATCTCTCTGTCGGCAATTAGGCCGCTGCGGTTAAGCGTGGGAGCGCGCGCGGCGCTTGCGGCCCGCCTTGCGCTCCTTCTCGAGCTCGCGCAGGTAGGGGTAGAAGTCCACCTGGATCGTGTGCCGCGTGGACTTCACGTAGCGGCGGCGCAGCGCCTCGCGCCGCTCGCGGATCTCCTTCCACATCTCCTCGCGCGTGGGAAGAGCGGCCTCGCCGGACAGGAGGTCCGCAACCCACTCGGACTGCGCCTCCGCCAGCGGCATCATCGCGCCGAGCGGCTGAAGGAGGGCGATGAAGAAGAGGCCCTCGAGGTCCGGCGGCACGACCATCTTGTAGAGCGGCACCTCGTTGTCCTTCGGCTCGAGCACGTCGGGCGGAAGGAACGGGAACGTGATCTCGTAGCCGGTGCACCACACGATCACGTCGATCTGCTCCTCGCTGCCGTCGGCGAAGCGCACGCTGTGCGCCTCGAGCCGGTCGATCGCGGGCTTGGGCTTCACACGGCCGTGGCCGATCGCGGGCAGGAGCTCGGAGGAGATCGTGGGATGCGCCTCGCCGAGGCGGTGATCGGGCTCGGGCAGCCCGTAGTCGCTCATCGAGCCCTGCGCCTGCTTGAGCAGCCGCATCAGCATGAAGCGCGTGAACCAGAACGGCAGCCGGCTGTTCGCGGGCGTGACCAGCTCGTCCACCGGCATCCCGCGCAGGTACTTCGGCACCACGTGAGCTCCCCGGCGGGTGGAGAGGAACACCTGGCGCGCCACGCGGGAGGTGTCGCACGCGATGTCCACCGCGGAGTTGCCGAAGCCGACCACCAGCACGTTCTTGCCCTCGAAGCCCTCGTTGGTGCGGTAGTAGTGCGAGTGGGTGGTGTCGCCGAGGAACTCGCCCGGGTACTCCGGCAGCTTCGGGTTCCAGTGGTGGCCGTTCGCCACGAGCACGGCGCTGTAGGTGTGGGTCTGCCCGCGGTCGGTTGTCACGTGCCAGCCGCCGCCCTCGGCGGGCCGCACATCGGTGACCTCGGTGCGGAAGCGGATGTGCTCGCGCAGGCCGAAGTGGTCCACATAGTCGTCGAAGTAGTCGGCGATCTGGGAGTGGTGCGGGTAGTCCGGATACTCGTCCGGCATCGGGTACGCCTTGTACTCCATGACCTTCCGCGAGGTGTTGATGTAGAGCGAGCTGTAAGCGGAGGAGAGGCCGCTGTCGTTCTCGTAACGCCACAGGCCGCCGACGTTCGATCCCTTCTCGAAGCAGTCGAACTCGATCCCGCGGGCCTTCAGCACCTGGCAGGACGAGATGCCGGAGGATCCGGCGCCGATGATGCACACATTCATTCGCGCCAAATGTTCCAGCCCAATGACGCCCCCGTCAAGTTTTTTGCTGGGAGGGCAACTCCGGGTAGGCTGCCGCGTTCGTATGGGCGTGCGAATCGCGCTACCCGTGTTGCTGCTCGCGCTCGTGCTCCCGGCCACCGCCGGGGCGCGCAGCGTGCCGCAGGGCTTCTACGGCGTGGTCTACGACGGCGCGGTGACGAATGCATCGCCGGCCAGGCAGGACGCACAGTTCGCGCGGATGGCGAAGGCGGGCGTGGAGTCCGTGCGCACCGTTTTCTCCTGGGCCGACGCGCAGCCAGTGCAGGGCGGCCCCACCAACTTCAGCGCCACCGACCTGGCGGTGGCGATGGCCGCGCGGCACGGCATGTCGCTCCTTCCGGTGGTGATCTACACGCCGCCGTGGGAGCGGATCGACGCCAGGGACCCGGCTTCGCCACCAGTCGATCCGGCCACCTACGCGTCGTACCTGTCGGAGCTCGCCGCCCGCTACGGCTCCGCTGGCACGTTCTGGGCGCAGCATCCGGAGCTGCCGCGGCGGCCGGTTCTCTACTGGCAGGTGTGGAACGAGCCGCACCTCACGCTCTACTGGAACCATCCGCACTGGCAGGAGGGGTACGGCGCGCTGCTGCGCGCGGCGCACGCCGCGCTCCGGCAGGCGGACCCGCACGCGCGCGT
>DATEPK010000376.1:0-5967 GCA_035273245.1 Thermoleophilaceae bacterium | reverse complement strand
AGGTTGGGTGGGCGGGACCAGCCCCCACCTACGCCATCCGACGGTGCCCTGGATGGACTCCGTTAGTCCGCTTCAGCTCCGGCTAACGGCCGGACACCTCCAGGGTCCCGAAAAAACTGTCACTCAAGTTAGGACCACCTCCTTTCCCTGGTAGCCCTTATGTAAGCAGACCGGGAAGCGGAGAAACACCCCCGGTCACGGGCTGGTCCGCCGGAGAACCAAAAGCTCCCGCAAATTCGCGGATCCCGCTCTGGAAGGAGCTTGCGGCGGCCGCGAGGACCGGCTACTCGCCGGCGCCGTCCGAGCCGTTCGCAGACGACTCGTCGCCAGACTCGGGCGCGCTCTCGGCGGACGCCTCGGCGCCGGCGCCGTTCGTGGTGGCCTGAGCGTCCGAGGCGCCGTCGGCGCCGGCCTCGAGCTCGTCCTGCACGTCTGCGGAGGTGTTCGTCTCCATGACGAGCGCCACTGCGCTCACCACGTCGTCGTCGCGGAGGTTCATGACGCGAACTCCCTGACCCGGCCGGCCGACCTTGGAGATCCCGCGCACGCCCGTTCGCTGCACCATCCCGTTCTGCGAGATGAACACGAGCTCGTGGTGCTCCCGCACGATCATCGCGCCGGCGAGACCGCCCTTCTTCTCGGTGAGCGTGATCGTCTTCACGCCCATCGTCCCGCGGCCCTTCACCGGATACTCGGAAATCGCGGTGCGCTTGCCGTAGCCGTTCTCGGTGACGACGAGCAGCTCGGTGTCGTCGCGCGCAATGTCCATGGCGAGCACGCGGTTGTCCCCGCGCGAGACATTCATGCCACGGACCCCGCTCGTGTCGCGACCCATCGCGCGCACCTGCTTCTCGCTGAAGCGCGCCGCCTGGCCGGAGCGCGACACCATGATGATGTCGTCGTCTCCGTCGGTCCTGCGGACGGCCACGAGCTCGTCGTCGTCGCGGATCTTGATCGCGATGATGCCGTCAGCCTTGATCGGCGTGTTGTAGGAGGCGAACTCGGTCTTCTTCACCATGCCCTTGCGGGTGGCGAAGACGAGGTACTTGCCCTCGGAGAAGTCGCGCGTGGAGAGCACCGCCTGGACGAACTCGCCCTCCCGCAGCGGCAGCAGGTTCACCAGGGCGCGTCCGCGCGCGGTCCGCGAGGCCTCGGGCAGCTCGTAGACCTTCTGGCGATACACCTTGCCGCGGTTCGTGAAGAACAGCAGGAAGTCGTGCGTGGAGGTCACGAAGAGGTGCTCGATGTAGTCGTCCTCCTTCATGTCCATCCCGGTCACGCCGACGCCGCCGCGCTTCTGCTTGCGGTAGGTGTCGAGTGGAAGCGACTTGATGTAGCCCGAGTTGGTGATCGCGATGACCATCTGCTGGTCGGCGATCAGGTCCTCGATGTCGATGTCGTCCTCGGACGCGGTGATCTCGGTGCGGCGCTCGTCGCCGAACGTGGACTTGATCTCGAGGAGCTCCTCCTTGATCAGGCCCATCACCCGCTCCTCGTCGCCGAGGATCTCGCGCAGCTCCCTGATCCGCTCGATGAGGTCGGCGTGCTCCTGCTTGATCTTGCCGCTCTCGAGCGCGGTGAGGCGCTGGAGCCGCAGGTCGAGGATCGCCTGAGCCTGCTCCCGCGTGAGCTCGAAGTTCGACATCAGCCCGTCACGCGCGACATCCGGATCGCGCGACCCGCGGATCAGCTCGATCACGGCATCGAGGTTGTCGAGCGCGATGAGCAGCCCCTCGAGGATGTGCGCCCGTGCCTCGGCGCGGCGGAGCTCGTGCTTGGTCCGCCGGACGATGACCTCGCGCTGATGGTCGACGTAGTTGCGAATCAGCGCCTCGAGGCCGAGCGTGCGCGGCACGCCGTCGACGAGTGCGACCATGTTCACACCGAACGTGGACTGCATCGGCGTGTGCTTGTAGAGCTTGTTGAGCACCACGCGCGGGTTGACGTCGCGCTTGAGCTCGATGACGACGCGGATGCCGTTCTTGTCCGACTCGTCGCGGAGGTCCGAGATCTCGGGGATCTTCTTGTCGTTGACCACCTCGGCGATCTTCTTGATCAGGCCCGTGCCCTCGTTGCGGCCGTCGCCCTTCGTGACCTGGTAGGGCAACTCGGTGACGATGATCGCCTCCTTGCCCTGGCGCAGCGGCTCGATGTGAGCGCGCGCCTGGACCACCACGCGGCCACGACCTGTCTCGAATGCGTCACGGATGCCTGAGAGGCCCTTGATGATCCCGCCGGTGGGAAAGTCGGGGCCCTTGATGTGCTTCATGAGACCCGCGGTGCCGATGTCCGGGTCGTCGATGTACGCCACGACCCCGTCGATCGTCTCCCTGAGGTTGTGCGGCGGGATGTTGGTGGCCATACCGACCGCGATGCCGGACGAGCCGTTGACGAGCAGGTTGGGGAAGCGCGACGGCAGGACGAGCGGCTCCATGCGCGACTCGTCGTAGTTGGGACCGAAGTCGACGGTGTCTGCGTCGATGTCCCGCAGCATCTCCGTGGCGAGCCGCGCGAGGCGGGCCTCCGTGTACCGCATGGCGGCCGCGGGGTCGTTGTCGATCGACCCGAAGTTGCCCTGGCCGTCCACGAGCGGGTAGCGCTGCGCGAAGTCCTGGCCGAGACGAACCAGCGTGTCGTAGATCGCCTGGTCGCCGTGCGGGTGGAAGTTACCCATCACCTCGCCCACCACACGCGCGCACTTGCGGTACGGGCGGTTTGGCTGGAGGCCGGCCTCGTGCATCGCAAAGAGCACACGTCGGTGCACCGGCTTGAGGCCGTCGCGCACGTCGGGGAGCGCGCGGCCCACGATCACGCTCATGGCGTAGTCGAGGTACGACGACTGCATCTCCTCCTCGAGCCCGCGAGGCTCGATGCTGCCGCCGGAAAGTGTGTCCATCGAAGCCATGGGGCCTACACGTCCAGGTTGGTGACCTCGCGAGCGTGGCGCTCGATGAAGTCACGTCGGGGTTCCACCTTCTCGCCCATCAACATCGAGAAGATCTCGTTGGCGGCGGCCGCGTCCTCGATCTGCACCTGCTGCAAGGTCCGCAGGCTGGCGTCCATCGTGGTGGTGTAGAGCTGGTCGGCGTTCATCTCGCCGAGGCCCTTGAAGCGCTGCATGTTGACCCCTTCCCGCGCGACGTCGAGCACCGCGGTGCGGAGCTCTTCGAACGACTCCGCCTCGCCCTCCTTCTTGCCGAGCGTGACCTTGAACGGGGGAGTGCCGGCGAGTTGCTTGAGCTCGCCATGAACGCGTACGAAGCTGCGGTACTCGCTGGTGGTGAACATCTCGCGCCGCAGCCGGTGCGACGACGCCGAGCCCGTCTTGCGCTCGATCATCCGCACGATCAGCTCCGTCGAGTCCTCGCTCACCACCTCGACGTCGTAGGCCTCGCCCTCGGGCGTCTTGTCCGCGAGAAGCTTTGCCGCGGCGTCAGCGTCGGTGATCCCCTCGTCGAGCAGGTGCGTGACCTCGAGGAAGTGCACCGCGTTATGCCCCCAGTCGGCCTGCAGCGAAGATGCCCAGCCCTCGTACTGCTTGAGCAGCCGGACGAACTTCTGCCAGCGCGCGTGGGTGAGCTTGAAGTCGCCGCCAACTCGATCGGCGACCTGCATCTTCTCCAGCTTGTCGCGCAGCAGAACCTCCTCGAGCTCGGACTCCTTTTCGATGTAGATGTCCTGGCTGCCGGACTTGACCTTGTAGAGCGGCGGCCTGGCGAGGTACACGTAGCCGGCCTCGATCAGGTCGGGCATCTCGCGGAATAGGAAGGTGAGGATGAGCGTGCGGATGTGCGCGCCATCCACATCGGCATCGCACATGACGATCACCTTGTGGTAACGGGCCCTCTCGATGTCGAACTCCTCGCGGATGCCGGTGCCGATCGCGGTGATCAGCGCCTGGATCTCCTGGTTGCCGAGCACCTTGTCGATCCGGTTCTTCTCGGCGTTGATGATCTTGCCGCGCAGTGGCAGGACGGCCTGCGTATTGCGGTCGCGCCCCTGCTTGGCGGAGCCGCCCGCGGAGTCGCCCTCGACCACGAACAGCTCGGCCAGCGACGGGTCGCGCACCGAGCAGTCGGCGAGCTTGCCCGGCAGCGTGGAGTTCTCGAGCGCGGACTTGCGCCGCGTGAGGTCGCGCGCCTTCCTCGCGGCCTCGCGGGCACGCGAGGCCTGGACCGCCTTCATGATGATCTGGCGCGCCTCCGTGGGGTTCTCCTCGAGGAACTCGCCAAGGGCACGGTTGACCACCTGCTGCACGAAGCCCTCGACCGGCGGGTTGCCCAGCTTGGTCTTCGTCTGGCCCTCGAACTGCGGCTCGGGCACCTTCACGGAGATGATCGCCGTGAGTCCCTCGCGCACGTCCTCGCCCTGGAGGTTGTCCTCCTTTTCCTTGAGCAGCTGCTTCTGACGCGCGTACGCGTTGAGCGTGCGCGTAAGCGCCGACCGAAAGCCGGAGAGATGGGTGCCGCCCTCGTGCGTGTTGATGTTGTTGGCGAACGAGAGCAGGTTCTCCTGGTAGGAGTTGTTCCACTGCATCGCCACCTCGACCTCGCCGGGCTCGCCCGCGTCGCTCAGGTAGATGACCTTCTTGTGGATGGCGTCGCGCGTCCCTTGGGTATGGATGTGCTTGACGAAGTCGACGATGCCGCCGTCGTACTTGAAGCTGGTCTTGAAGGTCTCGCCGCGCTCGTCCTGGAAATCGATCTTCAGGCCGCGCGTGAGGAACGCCATCTCACGGAAGCGCTGCTCGAGGATCGTGCGGTCGTAGTCGATCGATTCGAAGATCTCGAGGTCCGGCAGGAAGGTGATGGAGGTGCCGGTCCTGTCGGTCTTGGCGCCCTGCTTCAGGTCGCCCTTGGGCACGCCGCGCTCATATGACTGCGTCCACTCGTGGCCGTTGCGCCAGATCGTGAGGTCGAGCCTCTCGGACAGCGCGTTGACCACGGACACGCCCACGCCGTGTAGGCCACCGGAGACCTTGTATCCGCCGCCCGTGCCGAACTTACCGCCGGCGTGCAACACCGTGAGCACGACCTCGGCGGCCGGCCGCTGCTCCTTCTCCATGATTCCCACGGGGATGCCGCGGCCGTTGTCGATCACCGAGACGCTGTTGTCGGGATGAATGGCGATCTCGATGTGGTCCGCTTCGCCCGCGAGGGCCTCGTCCACCGAGTTGTCCATCACCTCGTAGATGAGGTGGTGGAGGCCACGCGTGCCGGTCGAGCCGATGTACATCCCGGGCCGCTTGCGAACGGCCTCGAGACCCTCCAGAACCGTGATGTCCTGGGCGCTGTAACTGCTCGATCCGTCCTTACGCGCGTTCTTCGGCAAAGTGCTTCCTCACATGACAAGCCCCGACTCCGCGACCGTCTTCCGCGCGGGCCGGGGCGACTCGATCTACCTGCATAGAGACTAGCAAAGAGAGCGGTTGGGAACGGTCACGTACGCAACGAAAATGCCCGCAAATCGCGACAAAACGCGTGCGTTTTGCAGGGTCTTTGTTGACAATGGTTATCCACCGCGTGTCGGCGCCCTTACAACGAACCTCAGAGATCCCACCGCGGTGGCGCCGAGGGCCTCGTTGAGACGCTCCACGAGCCCCGGTGCGAGCAGCTCGAGCTCGTTCGCCCAGACCGCCGACCGGCACGCCACCGTGACCACCCCGGCGCGCTCCGAAACGGGCTCCGCCTCGGCGGCGATCACGGGCCCGGCCACGCCCTCCCAACACCCCTGAAGGCGCGCGATCGTGGTGGCCGGCGCGGCCTTTTCGACCACGCGCGCGAGCGCGTCCGCCAGTGGCCGAGGCTCCCTGTAGCTCACAGCGCGGCCTCCACCGCCACGGCCCCGTCCGTCACGAACAGAAGCTCTATGTCCTCCTCGCGGGCGCCGGGCACGTGCTCGGCCTCCGTGGCGGACACCACCGCCTGGCCACCCGAGCGCACCAGCTCGATGAGACGCTCGCGCCGA
>DATEPK010000375.1:0-3261 GCA_035273245.1 Thermoleophilaceae bacterium | reverse complement strand
TGCCGCACGTTTGACACGGCTCCTTGAGCCGGCGCAGGCAGCTCGGGCAGCGAAGGAACGCCTTCTCCACCCGGAAGCCACAGTACGGGCAGCCCTGCTCGAGCTCCGCGAGCCGCGCCTCGGCGGCGGCGATCTCGATCTCGCGCTCGCGCGCGTCGTCGAGGTACTCGGGCGGGCGGACGATCATGTAGATGATCGTGCCGAGGAACGGGAACACCGAGCAGAGCGTCGCGCAGCCCACGAGCATCGGGTCCGCGATCCGGCGCTTGGCGTCGGCATAGGTCCAGTAGATCAGGGCCAGCCAGATCACCACCAGGAACAGGATCAGCAGGCTCACGACCCGGTTCACCGTGTCGTTGTGAATGCCGAAGATGGCGAGAAGGCCCATGGGTGGCCGGAGTGTAGTGGGGATGGGGTATTTCTCGGGCCGGTGAAACGGATCTGCCGGGCCGTCCGAAACCCGTCCAGAAGTGTATCTAGAGCACCACGCGGCCGATGAGGTAGCCGATCCCGAAAAACACGAGGATCACCACCGCAACCACCACGGCGACGATCCCGACCATCGTGAGCAGGCTCGGGAATTCGCGATCGTCGTTCATAGCGTCGACGCCCGAGCGGCGCGCTCGACCCTCACGAGGTCGGCGATCAGGTAGATCGAGCCCGTGGCGAGCACAGCGCCGTCCGGGCCCGCGAGCTCCAGTGCGCGCGCGAGCGCACCACGTGGGTCGCCCACCGTCTCGGAGGCCGGTCCGCCCAGCTTTGCAGCGAGACTTTCGAGCGTTCCGGGCGAAAGTGAGCGCGGGTTGCTGCTGCGCGTGAACACCACGTGGTCGAAGAGCGGCAGGAGCGCCGCGAGCATGCCGGCCGCGTCCTTGTCGTCGAGCACGCCCATCACGCCCACCGCGCGGCGGCCGTCGATGAGCTCAGGCAGGGCCTCCGCCACGGCCCGCGCGCCGGCGGGGTTGTGGGCTCCGTCAAGCACCGTGAGCGGCCGCTCGGCCACCACCTGCATTCGTCCCGGCACGCTCACCTCGCCCGCAGCACGGCGCACCGCGCTCTCGTCGAGCTCGCCGAGGAACGCCTCGGCCGCCGCCCGCGCGAGCGCGAAGTTGGCGCGCTGGAACAAGCCGCGCGCCGCCAGCGGGTAGTCGCCCGCGGGCCTGGCGCGGACACGGCGGGCATGCCGCTCGGCCGCCACACGCTCGGCCACCGCCTCGGCATCCGGATGAAGCTCGCCGGTGACGAGCACGCCCTGGTCTCGCACCACCGCGAGCTTCTCCTCCGCGATGTCCGCGATCGTCGGGCCGAGCCAGCGCGTGTGCTCGAGCCCCACGCCAGTGAGCACCTGCACCTTGGAGGGGATCACGCTCGTGGCGTCGTAGCGGCCGCCGAGCCCCGCCTCCACCACGGCCACCTCCACCCCGCGACGCGCGAGCTCGTGGTAGGCGGCGGCGGTGAGCGCCTCGAACTGCGTCACGGTGTCGCCCGGCTCCTGCGTGCGGTTCACGAGCTCGGCCGCGTGCGCGGCGCGCGTGACCGCCGCGGCGAAGTCCGCATCCGGCACCGGCTCCTCTCCCACCTCGATCCGCTCGGTGAACGAGACGAGGTGCGGCGAGGTGTAGCTGCCCGTGCGGATCCCGTGCCGCTCGAGGATGCCCGCGATGAAGCGCACGGTTGACGATTTGCCGTTGGTCCCCACGACGTGGATCGACGCGAAGCGGCGCTGCGGCATCCCCAGGACGGTCATCAGCTTGTGCATTCGGTCGAGCCCGAAGCGCATACCGAAGAGCTCGAGGTCGAGCAGGTACTCCTCCGCCTGGCGCAGGTTCACTCGCCCAGTTCCTCCAGCTCGGCACGGAAGCGCTCGAGCTTGTCCCGCTCGGCCTGAACGACGTGCGGCGGCGCCTTCGCCACGAACTGCTGGTTGGACAGCTTGCCCTCAGCGCGCTTGATCTCGCCGGTGAGCTGGTCGCGCTTGGCCTGCCGGCGCCGCTCGGCCTCGGCGGCGTCCACCGCCTCGGTCGCGTACACCTGCACGGCGCCGCCCGGGATGGCCACGGACGTCTCCACGTCCCCGTTCACCTCGCCCTCGGCGAGCTCGAGGCGCGCGAGCTGCGCGAGGTGCGACGCCGTCTCCTCGTAACCGGCCGCCGCCACACGCGCGCGCACGCGCGTGCCCGCGGGAACGCCCACCTCGTCGCGCCAGCGGCGCACCGAGGTCACGGCCTCGATCAGGTCGCCCACCACGCGTTCCGCGTGAGGGTCGATCGCGTCCGGCCTCTGCTGCGGCCAGCTGGACGCGGCGAGCAGCCCGCGCTCGCCCGGCAGGAACGACCAGATCTCCTCGGTCACGAAAGGCATCATCGGATGGAGCAGCGTGAGCACGCGCTCCAGCACGTGGAGCAGGGTGGCCGACAGCGCCGAGCGGTCCGCGCCCGTGTCGTACAGGCGCGGCTTGACGAGCTCGATGTACCAGTCGCACACCTCGCCCCAGAGCACGTCGTAGAGCGTCAATGCCGCGCGGGAGAACTGGAAGCTCTCGATCAGCCCGGTGACCTCGTCAGTGGCGCGCTCGAGCCGCGACAGTATCCAGCGGTCCTCCACCGTCTCGGGCCGCGGCTCAGCCGGCACCTCGTCGACGTTGAGGATCACGAAGCGCGACGCGTTCCAGAGCTTGTTGGCGAGGTCCGCTCCCTGTTTCACGCGCTTCTCCGAGTAGCGAACGTCCTGCGTCGAGGCCATCGCGAGCAGCCCGAAGCGCACCGCGTCCGCGCCGTGCGCCTCGATCTCGTCGAGCGGGTCGATGCCGGTGCCGAGCGACTTCGACATGCGCCGTCCGTCCGGCGCCTGGATCACGGCGGTGATCGGCACGTCGGTGAATGGCAGCTCGCCGGTGAACTCCACTCCCATCATCACCATGCGCGCGACCCAGAGGAAGATGATGTCGCGCGCGGTCACGAGCACGTCGGTGGGATAGAAGGCGCTGAGCGCCGGCGTCTCCTTCGGCCAGCCGAGCGTGGCGAACGGCCAGAGCGCCGACGAGAACCAGGTGTCGAGCACGTCCGGGTCGCGGGTCATCGAGCCGCCGCAGGAGGGACACGCGCCGGGCGGCTGCTCGCTCACCACCGTCTCGTCGCAGCTCTCGCAGTAGTAGACGGGCAGCTGGTGGCCCCACCACAGCTGGCGCGAGATGCACCAGGGGCGGATGTTCTCGAGCCAGTCGAGGTAGACCTTGGTCCACGGCTTCTCGGGGTGGAAGCG
>DATEPK010000374.1:0-4526 GCA_035273245.1 Thermoleophilaceae bacterium | reverse complement strand
TCGCGGGGAACGGCGGCTTGAGGCGCGGGTTGCCGCGCTTGCCCTCGAGCGAGTCGAGCAGCGCCGTCTCCTCACCGCAGATGTAGGCGCCGGCGCCGCGGTGCACCACGAGGTCCACGTCGTTGCCGGTGCCGAGGATGTCCTCGCCGAGGTAGCCCTTGCCGTAGGCCTCCTGCACGGCGGCGTCGAGGATGTCGGCGATGAAGGCGTACTCCCCGCGGATGTAGATGAACGCCTTGTTCGCGCCGGCCGCGACCGCGGCGATGATGATGCCCTCGATCAGCCGGTGCGGGTTCTTCTGCATCAGCAGGCGGTCCTTGAAGGTGCCGGGCTCGGACTCGTCCGCGTTGCAGCAGAGGTACTTGTCCATCGTGCCCTTGGGCATGAAGCTCGCCTTCGTGCCCATCGAGAAGCCGGCGCCGCCACGGCCGCGCAGGCCTGAGTTCTTCAGCTCCTCGAGCAGCGCCTCCTGATCCATCTCGGTGAGCGCCTTGCGCATCGCGGCGTAGCCGCCGGTGCGCTCGTACACGTCGATGGTGTTGAGGCCGGGCTCGTCGATGCCGTCGAGCAGGATCCTTGTCTCAGCCATCGCCACCGTCCTTGTCCCACGGCAGCTTGAAGCCCTCGTCGTTCACACCCCGGCCGGGCAGAGGCGTGCGGCCCTCCTTCAGCGCGGCGATCACCTCGGGCGCCTCGTTCGGGTCGATCGGACCGATGTAGCGGTTGTTCACCGACGCCATCGGCGCCATGTCGCAAGCACCGAGGCACTCGAAGCCGCGGATGTTCGCGTCCTCGTAGCCCTCGCCGGCCTCCTGGAGAGCCTCGAGCAGCGCCTGCGCGTTGCGCAGGTTGCACGCCACGCTCGTGCACACGTACACCTGGTGGCGGCCCACCGGCTCGGTGTTGAGCATGTCGTAGAAGGTGGCGAGCGAGGAGAGGTACGCCGGCGTGACCTGCATCACGGCGGCCACCTGCCTGAACGCCTCGGGCGAGCACCAGCCGTGCACCCGCTGCGCCGCCTCGAGTGCGGGCAGCGCCGCCGAGCGCCGGTTCGGGTACTTCGCCATGTGCTCGCGGATCTCACGCTCGAGCTCCGGCGGCACGTCGACCGACGAGAGGTCGGGGATCGTCGCGGGCGGCTTGGTGAGATCGGCAGGCTCATCCCAGTCACCGGCAACCGACGGCATCGCAGTGTCCTGATGCGAAGCCTGCTGAACGAATTTGTCAGCCTCCGGCCTGTGGCCTGTGGCCTGTGGCCTATTCATCGATCGATCCCCCCAAGAATCGGATCGAGCATCGCCACGGACGCGATCAGATCGGCGATCAGCGTTCCTTCCGACATGTCCTTCAGCGACTGCAGGTTGACGAACGAGGGATCGCGCATGTGCACGCGCGCCGGCTTCGCGGAGCCATCGGCAACGACGAAGCAGCCGAGCTCCCCGCGCGGCGACTCGACCGCGGAGTACGCCTCTCCCGGCGGCACCCGGAAGCCCTCGGTGACGAGCTTGAAGTGGTGGATGAGCGCCTCCATGCTGGTGGCCAGCTCGTGCCGCGGCGGGAGCGCGATCTTGCGGTTGTCCGTGATGTAGCGGCCCTCGGGCAGCCCGTCGAGCGCCTGCTCGATGATCTTCAGGGACTCGCGCATCTCCGCGATGCGCACCTGGTAGCGGTCGTAGTGGTCGCCCACGGTGCCCACCGGCACTTTGAAGTCGAAGTGCTCGTACGACGAGTAGGGCATCGCCTTGCGCAGGTCCCACGGATGCCCGGCAGCGCGCAGCAGCGGCCCGGTGACGCCGAGCGCAAGCAGCCGCTCCTTGGACACCACGCCCACGTTGCGCGTGCGGTGCAGGAAGATCTCGTTCTTGTCGAGCACGGCCTCGTACTGGTCGATGCGCGAGGGCATCCGCGCGAGGAACTCGCGGCACTTCTGCTCCCAGCCCGGCGGGATGTCCTCCATCACGCCGCCCACCTGGAAGTAGCGCGGGTGCATGCGCTGGCCGCTCGACATCTCGAACAGGTCGAGCGTCATCTCGCGGTCGCGGATGCCCCACCACAGGAACGAGATCGCGCCGAAGTCGAGGATCGACGTGGCCATCCAGAAGAGGTGGCTCGAGATGCGGTTGAGCTCCATGTGGATCACGCGCAGGTACTGCGCGCGCTCCGGCACCTCCAGCTCGAGCAGCCTCTCGACAGCCGTGCAGAACGCCATCGCGTTGAAGTAGTAGGAGAGGTAGTCCATCCGCTCGACGAACGGGATGACCTTCCAGTACGACTGGTCCTCGCAGCTCTTCTCGATGCCGGTGTGCACGTAGCCGATGAGCGGCGTGAGCTCATGCACGTACTCGCCCTCGAGCGTGACGAGCAGCCGCAGCACGCCGTGCGTGGCGGGATGGTGCGGGCCGATGTTGATCGTGAACAGCTCGGAGTCGCGCTCGAGCTCCGTGCCGTACACAGGCGCCTGGCCCTCGCCCTGGCCGTTGCCCAGGGACTCCATCGTGATCGACTGCTCCCGCTCCCGGTAAGGGACGGCGAGCGGGTTCTTTCCCTCCTGGCTACTCATACCAGCGCGGCATCTCGTTCTCGTTGAAGGTGAAGATCACGGGCTCGCCGCCGATCGGGAAGTCGCGCCTCTGCGGGTGGCCCTCGTAGTCCTCGGGCATGAGGATGCGGCGGTGGTCCGGGTGATCGCCGAACTCCACGCCGAACATGTCCCACACCTCGCGCTCCTGGAAGTTCGCGCCGGGCCAGAGGTCGGTGACCGTGGGGACATGCGCCTCGTCCACGCCCACGCGCGTCTTCACTCGGAGGCGCTCGGCGCGCGTCATCGACAGAAGCTCGTAGTGCACACCGAGGCGCGGCGCGTCTGGCAGGTAGTCGCAGCCGTGCAGGCTCGAGAGGAACTCGAACGGCTCCTCCGGATGATTCTTGATGAACGCCAGCACGTCGTGCACACGCGCCGGCGACGCCTCGAGCGTGGCCTGGTCGCGGTAGTAAGCCGTGCCGACAACGGCATCGTCACCCAGCTCGTCGCGGACCCGCTGGGCGATCAGTTCCAGTCCGGTTGCGTCAGGCACGTTCTTCTGTGCCCTGCGCCTTGTAGCGCTCCCGCCAGCCGAGATCCGGCTGGTCGAGGATCTTCTTCTGGAGCTTGATGATCCCGTACATGAGCGCCTCCGGCCGCGGAGGGCAGCCCGGGATGTAGACGTCGATCGGCAGGAAGCGGTCCGCTCCCGCCACGAGCGCGTAGTTGTTGAACATGCCCGCGCTCGAAGCGCACGCGCCCATCGAGATCACCCACTTGGGCTCCAGCATCTGGTCATAGAGGCGACGGATGACCGGGGCCATCTTGATCGACACGCGCCCGGACAGGATGAGCATGTCCGCCTGGCGTGGGGAGGCACGGGACACCTCGGCGCCGAAGCGCGCGAGGTCGTTCCGCGGCGAGCCGATCACGGAGATCATCTCGATCGCACAACATGCGAGACCAAAGGTTGCGGGCCACACGGCGTTCGCGCGAGCCCAGTTCTGGGCCTTCTCGAGTGTCGTGAAGAGCAGGCGCTCCTCCACGTACTGCTCGAGCTCCTCGTCGGGCACGTCGCCCTTCAGCATCCGCTGCGCGGTGACCTGCTGGATGCGCAGGTTGTCGAGCTTCTGCCGGGTTACCTCCACTCGAGCGCTCCTCTGCGCCAGACGAACACGAAGCCGACGAGCAGCAGCGCGATGAAGACGATCGTCTCCCCCAGGGCGAAAGTGCCGAAGGCCTTGAGCTGGATCGCCACGGGGTAGAGGAAGATCACCTCGATATCGAAGAGGATGAAGAGCATCGCGATCAGGTAGAAGCTGATCCCGAAACGGAAGTTCCTCTTCACCTCAGAGGGCAGGCCGCACTCGTAGGGCTCGCGCTTGACCGGGTTGGGCCGGCGCGGGCCGAGGACGTTGTTCAGCAGTGTGAATGCTGTACCAACGCCCGCCCCGAGGAGGATGAAGATGACGACAGGGAAGTAGCTCTTGAGCATCGGACGACGCCCGGTTATACCACCCTTGTGACATGGTGCTACATAGTGCGAAAGGTCTCTAGCTGACGGGAATACACATGGCCGTGGGGATCGCGGTCCTCGCCACGAACTTCGCGGCCGCAGTTTGGGGTAGCGTCGCGTGGCTGCGCCGGATCCCCTCGGTGATCTTCTGGTACCTGCTGCGGGTGGCGCAGGGCGTGGTGATCCTCCAAGTGGCGCTCGGGCTCTTCCTCCTGATCGGTCAGGGCAAGCGGGCCGACTCCGGGCTCCACTACCTCTACGGCGTCGCGCTGCTCGTGATCGCCCTGGTTGCGGAGGCGTTCCGCGCGGGCGTCGCTGCGCGGGAGATCGAGAAGCGCGAGATCGAGGACATCGAGACGCTCGAGCGCCGCGAGCAGGTGCTGCTGGCTCGCGCGGTGGTGCGCAACGAGATGGGGATCATGACCATCAGCGTTATCGCCGTGGTGACGCTCGCGCTGCGGGCGTTTGCGACCGGATCGTGACGCCGGC
>DATEPK010000373.1:0-3191 GCA_035273245.1 Thermoleophilaceae bacterium | reverse complement strand
CGACCCATCCGGCTACGGCCGCATCGTCCGCGCGGCGGACGACTCTGTGGCGCGCATAGTCGAGACCAAGCATCCCGAGAACGTGCCTCCCGAGGAGCTGAGCATCCGCGAGATCAACATAGGCACGTACGCCTTCCAGGCCGGCGCGCTGTTCGGGGCGCTCGAGTCGGTCGGCGAGACCGGCGGCGAGCGCTACCTCACCGGAGTCTTCCCGCTGATCAACGAGAACGGCGGCCGCATCGCCGCGGAGCGCACCCACGACGTGCTCAGCTCGATCGGTGTGAATACGCGCGCGGACCTGATGGAGGTGGAGCATCACCTGTCGCGGCGCCTGATCGAGGAGCACGCGCTGAATGGCGTGACCTTCCTCTCGCCGCAGACCACGACGCTCGAGGCCGAGGTGGAGATAGGCGAGGACACGGTGATCGGCCCGGGCGTGACGATCAAGTCGGGCACCCGCATCGGCGAGGGCTGCGAGGTCGGCCCGCATACAACGCTGATCAATGCGCGTCTGGGCGACCGGGTTTGGGTAGCCCATTCGTACCTCGTCGATTGTGAGGTGGAGAACGGCGGCAGGATCGGGCCGTTCGCGTACCTGCGCCCCGGAACTGTCGTCCGCGAGGGAGCGAAGATCGGCACGTTCGTGGAGGTGAAGAACTCGGATATCGGCCGCGGAACCAAGGTTCCGCACCTCTCCTACCTGGGCGACGCCGACGTGGGCGAGGAGGCGAATATCGGCGCCGGAAACATCACGGCGAACTACAACGCCGCCACCCGGAAGAAGAACCGGACGAAGATCGGAAATCGCGCAAAAACGTCGGTCGACACGTCCTTCGTCGCGCCCGTTAGCGTCGGCGACGGCGCGTACACTGGTGCCGGGTCCGTCATTACCGAGGATGTGCCCGATGGCGCTCTCGGAATCGCGCGGGCTCGGCAGAAGAACGTCGAGGACTACGCCGAGCGAAAGGAACAAGAGGCGTCAGATGAGCAGCCTGGGGACTGAGACGCGCCCGCTCGCCACCAGCCTGCCGTTCGGCTACGACAAGCGGCTGATGATCACCGCCGGCCGCGCCAGCCGCGAGCTCGGCGCGAGCATCGCCGAGAAGATGGGCGTGGGTCTCACGGATGCCGGGCTGAAGACCTTCACCGACGGCGAGGTCTACTGCCGCTACAGCGAGTCGATTCGCGGCGCGGACCTCTTCATCGTCCAATCGATCGCCGGCAACCCCCGGGAGGGACTCAGCGCCAACGACGCGCTGATGGAGCTGCTCGTGATGGTGGACGCTGCCGTGGGCGCGTCGGCTCACCGCGTGATCGCCGTCACCCCGTGGTACGGGTACTCGCGCCAGGACAAGAAGTCGGCGCCGCGCGAGCCGATCACCGCGCGTCTCACGGCGCGCATGCTCGAGTCCGCGGGGATCGACCGTCTCGTCACGATGGACCTTCACGCCGGCCAGTTGCAGGGCTTTTTCCAGAAGCCCGTGGACCACATGACGGCGATGAACATCCTGTCCCAGTACGTCAAGGACCAGCTCGGCCCGGCGTCTGACCTCGTGATCATCGCGCCGGACGCCGGACGCGTGAAGCTCACGCGCAAGTTCGCGGAGAAGGTGGGCACCGAGTACGCGCTGCTCGAGAAGGAGCGGCCCGCACAGCAGGTAGCCGAGATCGGTTACGTGATCGGTGTCGAGAACGTGCGTGGGCGCCGCGCCGTGATCGTCGACGACATCATCGACACCGGTGGCACCCTCGCCGCCGGCGCGCGCACCGTGATGGAGGCGGGTGCGAGCGAGGTGTACGCCGTGGCCACCCACGGCCTGTTCTCCGGCAACGCGTTCCAGACGCTCTCCGAGTCGCCGCTCTCCGGCATCCTCGTCACCGACACCGTGCCGCTGCGCGACGGCGCACCCGAGGGCCTAGTCCGCGTCCTCACCTGCAGCGACATCCTCACGGACTCCGTCCGCCAGATCTTCACCGACGGCTCGGTGTCAGAGATCTTCGCGGGCGAAAACCAGCTCTTCTAGCCTCGGCCTGTGGCCTGTGGCCTGTGGCCTGTGGCCTGTGGCCTGTGGCCTGTGGCCTAGGTAGTAGCCCGCCCGGCGAACTTACGCACGCGCCTCTCACCCTTAGCCTCAAAGTAAGCCCACTCCTCGCGGCCCAGCTCAGTCGCGGGCTCACCGCAGAACCACCACTCGCGGCCGATGCGCCACCAGTTGCGCGTGGCGCGCAGCTGGCCGAGCACGGCCAGCACGCCGGCCTCCATCCGCCGGCCCATCATCTCGTTGGCGGGCAGGTTCTCGCGGCGCATCACGTCGAAGAACTCGGAGCGCGGGTCCGACGAGGCGGAGATCACGCTCATCACGAGCTCGGAGTCGATGGTCAGCTCGCGGTCCTCCATGTACCAGCCGCCGACGGCCTTCACGTGCTCCATCAGCCGCTCGGCGTCAATGCGCTTGGGATTGGCCAGGAAGCCGAGGTCCTGAAGCGCTGAGCGCAGCCGCTCCGGGTCGCCCTCGAACGCCGCCTCCAAAGCAGCGATCTCCAGCTCGATCTGCTCCTTGTCGAGCTGCTTGGTCATGCCGAAGTCGAGGAACGCCACCTTGCCGTCGTCCATCAGCAGGTAGTTGCCCGGATGGGCGTCGGCGTTGAAGTGCTGCAGGTGATAGATCGAGCCGTAGTAGAAGCGGTAGATGATCTCGCCGATCCGGTCGCGCTCTTCCTGCGGGAGCGTGCGAGCGGTCTCGAAGCTCTCGCCCTCCACCCACTCGGTCACGAGCACGCGGCGGCGCGACAACCGCGTGATCACGTCCGGCACGTAGATGAACGGATGGCCGCGGTAGGCGCGCGCGAACGTGCGCTGATTCTGCGCCTCGTACTCGTAGTCGAGCTCCTCGAGCACGCGCTCGCGCAGCTCGCGCGCGGCCGCCCCCGCGTCGAGCCCCGGCGCGATCGCCTTCGCGAGGCGCAGGATCATGCCCGCGTTCGAGAGGTCCGCTTCGAGCGCCTTCGCCACCTTCGGGTACTGCACCTTCACAGCCACCTTGCGGCCGTCGGGCAGCACGGCCCGGTGCACCTGCCCGATCGACGCGGCCGCCGCGGCGTCCTGCTCGAACTCCTCGAAGAGCTCCTCCACCGGCTCCTCCAGCTCGTCCTCGAGCACCGCCTTCACGTCCTTCCACGGCATGGGCGGC
>DATEPK010000372.1:0-4086 GCA_035273245.1 Thermoleophilaceae bacterium | reverse complement strand
ACCGTGCCCTCCTCCTTGCCGAAGCGGAAGGCCATCACCACCGTGTCGGCGGTTCGCACCCGCTTGATCTTCATCATGCCGGTGCGCTCGCCCGGGCAGTACGGAGCGTCCGCCTTCTTCGCGATCACGCCCTCGGAACGGCCGGTGAACCACACCTCGGCGGCGTCACCGTCGTCGGTGCAGGGGGTGAGCTGAACCGGATCCTCCACCACGGCGGCAAGGCGCTCGCGCCGCTCGTGGTACGGCAGGTCGAACAGCACCTCGTCCTCCTCGGCCAGGAGATCGAAGGCGACGAATCCGGCGGGCGTCTGCTTCGAGAGCATCTCCACGCGCGAGGCCGCCGGGTGGATGCGCTGGCTCAGCAGGTCGAACTCCTGGATCCCGTCGACCACGACGATCATCTCGCCGTCGAGCACGAGTCTCCGGCCGGGCAGCTGGAGCACCTGCTCGACGACCTCCGGGAAGTAACGGTTCATCGGACGGCCGTTGCGCGACTGGAGGTGCACGTCGTCGCCGTCGCGGAACACGATCGTGCGAAAACCGTCCCACTTCGGCTCGTAGCGCCAGCCGTCGCCCTTCGGCAGCTCCTTCGCGGGACGCGCGAGCTGCGGCTTGATCGGAGGCTTCAGGGGTAGGGCCATGGCCTAGGATCCTTGCATGGCCCAGCATGAGGCGACTGTCGCCGAGGAGGAGTACCTGCAGACGATCTACTGGCTGCAGGAGGCGAAGTTACCGATCACGGGCGCCAACATCGCCCGCGCAATGCAGCTGTCGGCGCCGACGGTGCACGAGATGGTCGGTCGCCTCGAGACGGACGGTTACGTGCGGCGCAACGAGGACAAGTCGCTCGAGTTCACCGAGTCCGGCCACGAGCACGCCTCGGCGATCGTGCGCCGGCACCGCCTGATCGAGCGCTTCCTCACCGATGTGCTCGGCATCCCGTGGCACGAGGTGCACGAGGAGGCGGAGCGGCTCGAGCATGCGATGTCGCCCGTGCTCGAGGAGCGCATGCTCGCCGCGATCGGCGACGCCACCACCTGCCCGCACGGCCATCCGATCATCGAGGGCGTGCGCGAGGAGGGCGTGCCGCTCGCCGACGTGGAGGAGGGCGCGAACGTCCGGATCCTGCGCTTCGAGAACGAGGCAGAGGACCTGCTGCTCTACCTGAAAGACGCCGGTCTCCACCCCGGGCTCGAGGGCAGGCTCGCTTCATCAGGCGACGAAGACGTGAGCATGGAGGCGGACGGCCGGACCTTCACCGTGACGCGCAGCGTGGCTGAGACGGTCTCGGTGGTGGCGGATCCCTCGCCTCCGCCGCGCACCGTGCTGCCGGACAAGCTGGTCCTCACGAAGGACCGCTTCGGCCGCTAAGTCATCAAACTGACAGACGTTTCAAGCGCTTTCCGGTGAGGGCGAATACCCGGCCTAATGACTGCTTCTCCTGAAACCCTCCCGGCGCCGCCGGCCACCGAGCGGCTGAACCTGACCGACCCCGACGCTCTTCTCGCCGTCCAGTACACCGGCCTGACTGGCGAGGACCTGGCTGCCGCCGAGCAGGCGCAGCAGGTGGCCGAGATCGACGTGCTGGCCGTGGCCAAGCGCTTCTACGACCACGTGCTCGCGCAGCCCGAGCTCAGGCGCATCATCGAGACGAACTCGAGTGTGGAGAAGCACACCGGCGCGCTGGCCAAGTACTTCGCAACGATCTGGGCCGGCCAGTACGACGACAGCATCGCGCGCGGCCGCATCTATGTGGGCAAGGTCCACGACCGCATCGACCTTCCGCTCGGCGCGTTTCTCGGAGGGATCGTCACTGTGGACGACGTCGTCCTCAAGGGCCTGATCGATGCGTTCTCGCACGACCCGGAGGCGCTCCACGCGGCCGTGATGGGCTACCGCCGTCTCACGCAGACGGACACCGTGCTGATCACCGAGAGCTTCATCCAGGCGCGCGAGCAGGAGCGCACCCGGCTGCACGAGCAGATCGCGTCGGCCTCACAGGAGGTTGCCGAGCAGACCGCCGCCGCCACGGACTCCGTCGCCCGGGGCGTGCAGGCCACTCAGGCCGGCGCCGCCAGCGTGGAGGAGGGCGCCCGCACCGTCCAGACCATGCGCGAGTCCATGACCCGCGTGAACGAGAACATGGTGGAGCTCACCGCCCGCATTCGCGAGAACGACGGCGTGGTCGAGGAGATCTACGACATCAGCGAGCAGACGCGGCTCCTCTCGCTCAACGCCCGCATCGAGGCGGCGCACGCCGGCGAGCACGGCCGCGGCTTCGCGGTCGTCGCTGACGAGGTGGGCAAGCTCGCCGAGCGCACGCGCCAGAGCCTCGCCACGATCTCCGAGCTGAACGCTCGCTCGCACGAGGCCATCAAGGCGGTGGCCGAAGCGCTCCAGCAGGCATCGGCAGAGGCAGAGGCCGTGGAGCATCAGGCGGTCGACACGAGCTCGAGCCTCGAGCGCGCGGCCGAGGCCGTGAACGTGGTGGCCTCGCAGCTCGAGCACATCGACTCGGGCATGCGCAACCTGCTCGACTCGACCGCCACCGAGTAGGCGATCGCCGTTAGGCGGGGGGCGGCTGCACCGGCGGCACCATCGCCGGCAGGCTGCGGCGCGCCAGCAGGTCGAAGTAGAGCAGCGTGAGGATCAGCGCCTCGAACGGGGCGGTGATCGCGGACGCCACGATCTCGCCCACGAGCTGGATCGCCGAACTGTCCGCCGAGCTGGCCCAAGCATTGAACGGCAGCTGGATCAGCGTGGCCGGGATGTTCGTGGCCACCACCGCGAAGATCACGAGGCCGAACACCCGCCACCACGATCCGCGGACAAGCTCCGCGCTGCGCTCGAGCGCCGCGACGCTTTGGCGCCCGTCCACCACCACCGCCTGCGGAGCGAAGAACCAGCGGATGAGGAGCCAGAAGCCCGGCAGGATCAGGAGGACGAAGCCGAGAGCGATCCCCACTGCCGCGATGAGCACCGCTACGAAGATCGGCCGGAACGCCTCGAGGCCGCTCGTGATCGCGCGCCGCACATTCGGCCGCCGGCCGTCGGCCACCGCGAGGAGGGCGTGGATCACCATCGCCGTCACGAGCGGGCCGATGAGCAGATAGCTCTGCACCACGATCACGGCCCCCGCCGCGCCGGTGGTCACGCCGCCGTAGCCGCCGCTCAGCTCGCCGAGCCCGACGCCCGACACCACCAGCTCGACGGGCACGACCACGGCTGCGCCGATTGCCACGAAGGCGCCGAAGTTGCGGACGTAGGCGGTGAAGGCATCGCCGAACAGACCGCCGATGTCGCGAGGGCGCAGTAGGTCGAGCCGCGGGCCGTCTGTCACGCGACGGCGTCCGCAACGCCGCGGTACGCCTCGGCGAGGCGCGACACGCCCTCGTCGATCTCCGCCGGCGTCACGCCCGAGTACGCGATGCGGAGCGTGTTCTGCCCTCCCTGAATCAGGAAGTCCGTCCCCTTGACGAACACGAGGCCGCGGTCGCGCGCGTTTTCGAACAGCACGTCCACGTCACTTCCCTCCGGCAGCTCCACCCACATGAAGTAACCGCCGTCGGGCTCCACGAACTTCGCCTCCGGCAGCTCCCGGCGCAGGGCCGCGGCAAGCGCATCGCGCCGCTCGCGCAGCGCGTTCTTCACGGTCTCTATCGATTGCTCGATCGCGCCCGAGCGGCAGAACTCGTTGACGATGGCCTGCGAGACCATGCTCGGCGAGATGTAGGTCTCGGTGGCGATCTTCACGACCGCGCCGATCACCGGCTCGGGTCCGACGAGGTAGCCCACGCGGATGCCCGGGCAGACCGTCTTCGAGAACGACGACGCGTACACGACCTTGTCCGCGCGATCCATCGAGAGCATCGTCGGCAGCCGCTCGCCGTCGAAGCGGAGCTCGATGTAGGGGTCGTCCTCGAAGATCACGAAGTCGTACTTCTCCGCGAGCTCGAGCAGGCGCCGGCGCTTGTCCAGCGAGAGCGTGTAGCCGGCCGGGTTCTGGAAGTTCGGGATCACGTGGGCGAGCTTCGGCCGGAGGCCCTCCTCGAGCGCGGCGGCCAGCGCCTCCACGTCGAGGCCGTC
>DATEPK010000371.1:0-5423 GCA_035273245.1 Thermoleophilaceae bacterium | reverse complement strand
CTCGAGCGGCTCACGCAGCGCGGCACGTGGCTGGTGGCGCCCGCAGCCGTGGCGGAGCGCGTGTCCGGAAACGTGCTGTCGATCGCGCCGGGGGAGATGCTCGAGGACGAGCTGGTGCGCGGCGTGGCGGTGGCGGCCGTGGCCGCGTACAACACCTCGAAGCGCGACGGCGAGGGCAACGTGTTCCACCCGCCGAGCGCCGGCTTCGTCGGCTACGACCTCAACATCCGCGGCGAGCGCCTCTACCACGCGGGCGACACCGACGTGATCCCGGAGATGGACGCGGTGGCCGGCGTGGACGTGGCGCTCCTGCCGGTGAGCGGCACCTACGTGATGACCGCCGGGGAGGCGGCTGAGGCGGCGCGCCGGATCGCGCCGCGCGTGGCGGTACCCATGCACTGGGGCGAGCACATAGGAACGCGACAGGACGCGGAGGCGTTCGCGGCGGCGGCCCCAGGCGAGGTGCGGATCCTCGAGAAGGTCGCCTAACTCACGCGTGCCACTTTGTCCTTGCTATGGAAGGACAAAGTAACGAGCGTGCGGCCGGCCTAGCCGCGTGATCCTCGCGCTGCACCTTTTGCAGAGCGCGCCTAGGCGGCAGCGTCGGCGCGTCCCGACGAAGCCTCGCCTCGCGCCACCTCGAACCACACGCACGTGCCGTGCTCCTGCTTCACGCCCCAGCGGTCCGACAGCTGGTCGATCAGGAACAGCCCCCAGCCGGACACCTCGTCCTCGCCCGGGCGGCTCGCGTCGGGCTCGAAGCCCGGCCCCTCGTCGGTCACCTCGATGCGCACGCTGTCCGCACGCACGCAGATCTTCAGACCGATCGAGTCCTCGGGCCCGACCCCGGCGTGCTGGACGCTGTTCTTCACCGCCTCGGTCACGAGGAGGCGCAGGTCCTGCGCGAGCACCGGATCGAGCTCGGTGTCGAGATTGTCGAGCGCAAGGCGTGCTGCGGTGGCCGCGTACGGCCCACCCGCCAGCTCGAAGTCGCGCTCAGTTGCGCTCAACACAAAACCTCCCCCGCCCGCACTCACGTCTCGCGACATATCCGGACATCGACCGCCCGGAAACATATCGAGGCGAGCGGCGCGGCGGCCCACTGAAGATCCGGCGCCCGGCCTATACTGCGCCCGCCTTGCGGTCCACTCGCGCCCTACGCACAGTCGCAGTGGGGGCTGTCGCGGTCGGAGTGGCGGCTCCGGTGCTCCGCCAGAGGCTGAAGCTGAGGCCCTCGGTCGTCTCCGCGCTCAGCTGGCAGGCGCCGATCGCGCTCGCCTTGGCGCGCCCCCGCTCGAAGCTGCGCGACGCCGGGATCTACGGCCTCCAGATGTGGGCGTACATCGCTCATTACGAGATGCCAAACGATGACCCGGACCGCCTGCGTGCGCGCCTTCACGTGGACTATCCGATCAGGGGGGACACGGTCCTCGGCCTCGGCGAGACGCCGACCGTGCGGCTGCAGCGAGCGCTGGGCCGCCCCGGCGAGGTGCGCCCGCACGATCTCGCGCTGGCGTGGGTCCACTGGAGCTGGTTCATCGTGCCGCACGGCACCTCGGCGTACATCCTGCTCCGGCACCGCTGGCATTTCCCGCGCGCGGCATGCATGATGGCCGCGGTATTCGACCTCGGGCTCGTTGCCTACTGGACCGTGCCCACCGCGCCGCCGTGGTGGGCAGGCAAGACGGGCAAGCTCCCTCCCGTGCGACGCATCATGGTCGAGGCTGGGGAGCACTTCTGGGGACGCCTCTGGCGCCCTCTTTACGATTTTCTAGGCGGAAACCCATTTGCTGCAATGCCCTCACTCCACTTCGCCACATCGGTAATGGCTGCACACGTGCTGACGGACGTCGGCAGGGTGGAAGGCGCGCTCGGATGGACGTATGCGATCTCCCTGGGATTCGCGCTCGTGTACCTCGGGGAGCACTACGTGGTGGACCTGATCGCGGGATTCGCGCTGGCGGAAGGGGTCCGGAAGCTCGCTCCCGCGGCCACACGCGCCCTTGACCCCGCGGTCCGTGTGGTCCATGGCCTGGAACCGGGAGTCGCCTGATGGCTAATCACCGACCTCCGACCTCCGACCTCCGACCTCCGAACTCGCCGGAGCTGGAACCGACGGTGGAGATCGAGCAGGCCGGCACACGGCTGCTCGGGGACAAGCGGCGGATCCTGAGCGTGCTGGCCGCCTTCCTGCTGCTGATCGTGGGCATCTACGTGCTCTTGCCGAAGGTGGTGGGCGTTGGCGGATCGCTCAAGCGCCTCTCCGACCCGAGCTGGCCGTGGATCGTGGTGGCCATCGGCTTCAACGCCTTCTCGTTCTTCGCGTACGCGGCCCTCTTTCGCGGGATCCTCGCCGGCACCGACGAGGACGAGACCTTCTACCGGCGGATCGACTACAAGACCTCGCTGAACATCACGATGGCGGGGCTCGCCGCCTCCACGCTCTTCTCGGCCGCCGGGGCGGGCGGGATCGCGCTCACCTACTGGGCGCTGCGCAAGGCGGGCATGGAGCGCCGCCGCTCGGCCTGCCGGATGGTGGCGTTCCTCGTGCTCCTCTACACGGTCTATGCCGTCGCGCTGATCGTCTTCGGCGTGCTGCTGCGCACCGGCGTCTTCAACGGCGAGGCGCCCCTCGGCGGGACGATCGTGCCGGCAGGCCTCGCGGCGGCCGCGTTCCTCGTCATGGGACTGGTCGCCCTCATACCGACGGACCTCGAGCGCCGGATCGCGAAGTACCAGAGCAAGCGCTGGGTCCGGCGGGTGGCGAGCGGACCCGCCACCGTCGCGACCGGCGTGCGCACCGCGCTCGACTACCTCGGCCATCCGCGCAGGGGCGCGAACGCGATCGCGGGCGCCGTCGGCTACTGGGTGGGGATGGTCGGAATCCTGTGGGCCTGCTTCCACGCGTACGGCGGAGGCGTGCCGTTCGGCGTGGTCGTCATGGGCTTCTTCGTGGGCATGGTGGCCAACCTGGCGCCCTCGCCGGCCGCCGGCGTGGGCACCCTCGACGCCGGCCTGATCGGAGCGTTCCTACTCTTCGACATCCCGGTGGACACCGTGTTCCCGGCGGTGCTGACCTTCCGCCTCGTTGGCTTCTGGCTGCCGATCATTCCGGGCCTCGCCTGTTACCTGGGCCTGCGACGGCAGGTGAACCGGTGGCAGGAGGAAGACGAGTCGATCCCCTATACTTCAGAAAGTAAAGTAACTGCGGAGGCGAAGTGAGCGCACCAGAGAACGTGATCATCATCGGTAGCGGGCCCGCCGGTTACACGGCCGCCCTCTACACGGCTCGGGCGGACCTGCGCCCGCTCGTGATCGAGGGATTCATCTGGGGCGGCCTGCTCCAGCAGACCACCGACGTCGAGAACTACCCCGGCTTCCCCGAGGGGATCCTGGGCCCGGAGATGATGCAGAAGTTCCGCGACCAGGCGGAGCGCTTCGGCACCCGCTTCATCACCGAGGACGCCTCGCGAGTGGAGCTCTCGCGCGACGGCGGCCTCCATAAGGTCTGGGTGGGCGACGAGCTTCACACCGCCCGCGCGGTGATCCTCTCGATGGGCGCCGAGCCGCGCAAGCTCGGCGTGCCGGGCGAGGAGGAGCTGGCGGCGCGCGGCGTCTCCTACTGCGCCACCTGCGACGCCGCCTTCTTCCGCGACAAGCCCACCATCGTGGTCGGCGGCGGGGACACGGCCATGGAGGACGCGATCTTCCTGTCCAAGTTCGCGAGCAAGGTGCAGATCGTGCACCGCCGCGACGAGTTCCGCGCGTCGCAGATCATGTTCGAGCGCGCGCGCGACACCGAGAACATCGAGCTGGTCACGCCGTATGTGGTCGAGCGTTTCGAGGGCGAGGAAGGACTCAAGACCGCCGTCCTCAAGCACGCGGAGACCGGCGAGGAGAAGAGGCTCGACATCAGCGGCGCGTTCATCGCGATCGGGCACAAGCCGAACTCGGCCATCGTGGCGGACCAGGTGCCCACGGATCAGAACGGCTACGTGGCAACCGAGGGCAAGTCCACGCTCACCGGCATCGACGGCGTTTTCGCGGCGGGCGACCTCGTGGACCACACCTACCGCCAGGCGATCACCGCTGCGGGATCGGGCTGCATGGCCGCGCTCGACGCGGAGGCGTACCTGCGCGACACGCCGGTTATCCCGGAGGAGCACTACCTCCACCACGAGCCGGTGGAAGAGCCGGTCGAAGCGCAGAGCTAACTCGCGTACCATCGGCCGACGGCCGACTCGCCACAGATAGTCGCGCCTTCGCCGCGCAAGGCGCACGCGCTCGAGCTCTTCTCGGGACTTCCCCGGCACTACGACCGGGTGGCCGCCCTGTTCAGCTTCGGCCAGGACCCGCGCTGGCGGCGCGCCATGGTGGCCGCGGTGCAAGCCGGTGCGGGTGATCGGGTGCTCGACGTCGCCACCGGCACCGGCCTCGTGGCGCGCGAGTTGCGCCGCCGCTACGGCTGCCGGGTGGTGGGGCTCGACCAGAGCGAGCACATGCTGTCCCGCGCGCAGCCATTCGTCGGCTCGGTTTACGAGCAGCTCGTCCGCGGCGAAGCAGAGCGGCTGCCCTTCGCCGACGGCGAATTCGACGCGCTCACCTTCACCTACCTCCTCCGTTACGTCGACGACCCAGCGGCCACGATGCGGGAGCTTGCGCGCGTGGTGCGTCCGGGCGGGCGGATCGCGATGCTCGAGTTTCACGTGCCGCCCCGGCCACTCCTGTACGGGGCGTGGTGGCTCTACACACGCGTGGGCCTACCGGCGCTCGGCAGGATCGTGTCGCGCGACTGGTACGAGGTCGGCCGCTTTCTCGGGCCGAGCATCGACGGCTTCTGGGGCAGGCATCCGCTCGCGGCCGTGGTGCGCATGTGGGAGGACGCGGGCATCCGCTCGGTGGAGGCGCGGAAGATGAGCGTTGGCGGCGGCGTCGTGATGTGGGGGGTGAGAGAAAACGGACGCGCATAGGGGAGTCCAGCGGCCGGCCTTCTACGCGCTTGCCCCGGGCGGCTGGCGCGACCTCGTCACCCTTCTGCACCCGCCCTACACGGCGTGGCATCTCAGCTACGTCGCGCTCGGCGCCGCGGCGGCGCCGGTGCTCTACGGCGGCCGCCTGGTCGCCGCGCTCGCCGCCTTCTTCCTCGGCGTGGGCGTGTGCGCGCACGCGCTCGACGAGCTCCACGGCCGTCCGTTGCGCACGCAGCTGTCGGACCTCACGCTGATCGTGCTGGCGGTCGTGAGCCTGGCGGGCGCCGTGGCGATCGGCGTGGTGGGGGTGGTGACCGTGGCGCCCTCGATCGCGGTGTTCGTGGCCGCGGGAGCGTTCATCGTCGTGGCGTACAACCTCGAGCTCTTCGGGGGCCGCTTTCACTCGGACGTCTGGTTCGCGCTGGCGTGGGGCGCGTTCCCCGCGATAACGAG
>DATEPK010000370.1:0-5628 GCA_035273245.1 Thermoleophilaceae bacterium | reverse complement strand
GAAGAACCGATGTAGACGATGGAAACCGCCTTCGCTGGCATCTCCGGCGCCGTCATCGGCTCCTTCCTCAATGTCGTGGTCTATCGGCTCCCGATCGGGCAGTCGCTCGTCAAGCCGCGCTCGCACTGCCCGAGCTGTGAGACGCCGGTGGCGCCGCGCGACAACGTGCCGCTGCTCTCTTGGCTATTCCTCAAGGGCCGCTGCAGGCACTGCGGCGAGACGATCTCGGCGCGCTACCCGGCGGTCGAGCTGCTCACGGCGCTCTGCTTCGTGGGCGTCGTGCTCGCGCGCGGGGTGCACGCGGAGCTGATCGCGTTGATCCCGTTCACCGCGGTGCTCATCGCGGTGACGTTCATAGACCTTCAGCACAAGATCGTGCCGAACCGCATCGTGGCCCCGGCGGCGGTGTACGGGCTCGTTACCGCCGTGGCGTTCAGAACCCACGCTCTGCCCGAGCTCCTGATAGCCGGCGCGGGCGCGTTCACCTTCTTCCTCATCGCGGCGCTCATCCACCCGAAGGGCATGGGCATGGGCGACGTGAAGCTCGCGGGAGTGATGGGCCTCTACCTCGGCAAGCTCGTCATTCCGGCGCTCGTGATCGCCTTCGTCGTGGGCACCGTTGTGGGCATCGTGCTGGTTGTCCGGCACGGCGCACGCTCGCGCAAGGTCGGCGTCCCATTCGCCCCGTTCATGGCCCTCGGCGGCCTCGTGGCAATGCTCGCCGGCCAGGGCCTGATCGACTTCTACCTGGACAACTTGCGCTAACCGCGCCAAGCGTCCAGAACCTCGTCCATCTGGACTAAAGGCTGATGGGCAAGCGGTCGATACGTGGAGGGCAGGCTCTTCTCATGGCCCTAACCCTCGGCAAAAAGAACCCTCGCGGATCAGTCGGCCTTGACCTGGACGGCGCCTTTGTGGCTGCCGTGCAGGCGCAGGACGGCCGCATCTCGCGTGCCGCCAGCATGGAGCTGCCGAGCGGCGTGATCACGGACGGCGAGGTGGCCGACGTGGAGCGCCTCACCGAGAGCCTCAAGACCTTCTTCAAGGAGAACGACCTCCCGACCCGTGTCCGGCTTGGCGTGTCGAACCAGCAGATAGTCGTGCGCCATCTCGAGCTGCCACTGATCGAGGAGCAGGCCGAGCTGGCCGCCGCGGTGCGCTTCCAGGCAGCCGAGGCGATCGCCATGCCTCTCGACGAGGCGGTGCTCGACTACCAGGTGGTTGGCCAGGCGACGAACGCCGAGGGTTCGCCCCGGCTGCGTGTCGTCGTCGTGGCCGCCCGCCAGGCGATGATCGAGCGCTTCGTGGAGGGCGTCCGCGCCGCGGGCCTGAAGCCCGAAGGGATCGACCTCAACGCGTTCGCCCTCGTGCGCGCGCTGGCGAAGGACGAGGCCGCGCAGGCCGCCGCCACAGCCGACGAGGAGCTCGGCGCCCTTCCGGTGGAGCCGCTCGCGTGCGTCTACTGCCATCTGGGCGGCGTGACGAACCTCGCCGTGGCCGTCGGCACGAGCTGCCTCTTCACCCGCCCGCTCTCCACAGACTGGAGCGACGAGGGCGAGCTGGTGGCCGCGGCGCTCGCCGAGGAGATCCGCCTGTCGATCGACTTCTACATGGCACAGCCCGACGCCCGCCCGGTGGGCGAGGTGCAGCTGTCCGGTCCAGGCTCGGCGATCGACGGCCTGGCCGAGGAGCTCAAGTCTCTCATCCATCTTCCGGTGTCCGTCGCCGACCCGCTCGGCGGGCTCGACGCGAACGGCGCCCTCAACGGCGAGGATCCGCACCGCCACACCGTGGCCGCCGGCCTCGCCCTAGGAGCCGCGGCATGAGGCCCGTCAACCTTCTCCCGCAGAGCGCGCGCCCGTATGTGGCCACCGGCAAGGCCGGCGGCGGCTCGTACGTGCTGATCGGCGTGCTCGCCGCGCTCGTGATCGCGGTGGCGGCCTACGTGGTCACCACGAACAAGATCACCTCCAGCAAGGACGCAGTCACCAAGGCTCAGAGCGAGACCGCGGCGGCGCAGGCGAAGGTCGCGGACCTTCAGAAGTACGGCGACTTCACCTCCGTGGCCGCCGCGCGCGTGCAGGATGTGACCGAGCTTGCGGTGAACCGCATCGACTACGAGCGGCTGCTGCGCGAGACCTCGCGCGTCCTGCCGAACGGCGTTTGGCTCACAGCGCTCGATGCCGAGTCCGCCGGTGACGCGTCCAGCAGCTCCACCGCCACTTCGAGCACCTCTTCGACGACCACGGCCGCAGGCCCGAGCGTCCACCTGCTCGGCTGCGCTCCTTCGCAGGACTCGGTCGCCACCACGCTTGTGCGCCTTCGCGCCATCCACGGCTCAGCCGACGTCCAGCTCAACGACTCCGGCCGCGCGCTCAAGCTCGGCCCGTCCGCCCAGGGCAGCTCGGGTGGCAGCGGCGACTGCGGCAACAACTACGCGTTCGACATCCTCGTGAACCTGTCGAACGAGGTCACCGGCTTCGGCGACGCGGGCCAGAAGGTCCCGTCGGATCTGGGAGGTGGCTCGTGAGCCTCACCGATCGCGACCGCAAGATCGCCTTGGCGCTGGTCCCGCTGATCCTGATCGCCGTGTACTGGTTCCTGATCCTCGCGCCCAAGCGGAAGGAGGCCCACAAGCTCTCCGCACAGGTCACCTCGGCACAGCAGGCGCGCGACGCCGCCGTGTCACAGGCGAACGCGCTCGAGCAGGCGAGGACGAACTTCGCGACCCAGTACGCGCAGATGGTGCGCCTGGGCAAGGCCATTCCGACCGAAGTGGACATGCCGAGCCTCCTCGTGCAGCTGAACGCAGCGGCCCGAGGCACCGGCATCCAGTTCGGTGACATGAAGGTGGGCGCGCGCGTGGACGCCGCGCCCGTGAGCTCGAGCACCACGACCCCCGGCACGTCCAGCACCGGCACCACCGGGGCGACCGGCGCAACCGGCACGACGGGCGCGACGGGCAGCACCGCCCCGCCCGTGGCCGCCGGCGGCGCCACCGCACAGACCACCTTCGGCAAGGCCGTGGAGTCCGCGAACAACACCGCGGCCGCGGGCAGCGCCCAGGCGGCCAAGGAGTCCGAGCCGGCCGTGCCGCAGCTCACGCCGGGCACGCCCGTGCCTGGTCTCGACACCGTGCCGCTCACGTTCACCTTCGGCGGCAAGTTCGACAACCTCGCCGCGTTCTTCCACCAGCTCAAGCGCTTCGTGCACGTGGCCAACAACAAGATCAGCGTTCAGGGCCGCCTCATCACGATCGACAGCCTCAAGTTCACCAGCTCCGCGACGAACTTCCCCGACATCGAGGCCGATGTCAGCGCGACCGTGTACCTGTCGCCGAAGGACGGCGGCGCCACCGGTGGCGCGACGTCCGCCGGCCCGGCCGCCACCACGCCTGACGCCGCCTCCAACGCTTCCGCGGCCGCGTCCGCGGTCACGCCCCCGACCAGCGCCATAACGCGATGAACAAGTTCCTGCTCGAGCTCTGGCACGACCTGCGCGCCAAGCGCCTGTGGCCGGTGGCCGCCCTCCTCGTCGTCGCGCTTGTCGCGCTGCCGGTGGTGCTCAAGAAGCACTCGTCGGCGGGGTCGGGCACGCCTGCTCCTGCGACCGCTGCGTCGAGCGCGGCTGACAACTCGAGCAAGGCCGTCGTGGTGGCTGACACGGGCGGCGCGCAGAGCTCCACGCTCGGCGTGTTCAACAAGAAGGACCCGTTCAAGCCGGACAAGGCCGCGCTGGCGGCCGTTCATCCGCAGACCTCGACGCCGAGCTCCAGCTCGTCGACGCAGCCCTCGTCGGGCGGCAGCCAGACCACGCAGTCCGGTGGCAGCCTCGGCGGCGGCGGCTCGAGCAATCCCGGCAACTCGAACAGCGGCGGCGGCGGCGCTCCGGTGACGGTGCCGCCCGTCCAGCCCGTGAAGCCGCAGGCGCCGAAGGGCCCGTTCGCCTACACCGTGGACGTGAAGTTCGGCAAGCGCGGTGAGCTGCGCCTCCACCACAACGTGCAGAAGCTGGACGTGCTGCCCAACCAGAACAACCCGATTCTCGTCTTCATGGGAGTCACGAGCGACGGCAAGACCGCCGTGTTCCTCACGGACACGAGCCTGAAGGCCGCCGGCGAGGGCACCTGCAAGCCCGACGGCGACACCTGCTCCTTCCTCTACCTGAAGCTCGACCCGAACTCCGACACCGAGGATCTGTCGCAGCTGGCGGCGGACGGCAGCGGCACCGAGTACATGCTCAAGCTCGTGGCAATCCACAAAGTGCCGGTGAGCGAGCTGGCCAAGGAAGCGAAGAAGGCGGCAAAGGCCGCCCACTCCGAGGCGCTGCGCGCGCACATCGAGCATCACAGGGCCGCCACGCCGTTCCACGCCCCGCTGAGCGCTCAGCTCCTGCCCGACACGGTCGGCTAAGTCTCTCCGGTCGCCAGTAGGGTTCTGGCCCTACATGGCTCTGCGGTTCACAACCGCCGGGGAGTCGCACGGCCCTGGCCTCACGGCCGTGGTCGAGGGGCTGCCGGCGGGACTCGTCCTCTCCCCTGAGGACATCGATCGCGACCTCGCGAGGCGCCAGCTCGGGCATGGCCGCGGCGGGCGGATGAAGATCGAGAAGGACCGCGCCGAGGTCACGTCCGGGCTGCGGCACGGCCGCACGCTGGGCAGCCCCGTGGCGCTGCGCGTGGTCAACCGCGACTACGCGAACTGGGAGGAGCGGATGAACCCGTGGCCGGTGGAGGCGTCGGTGGACGAGGTCCACCTGCCCCGGCCGGGACACGCGGACCTCGCCGGAGTGCAGAAGTTCGGCTTCACCGACGTGCGCAACGTGCTCGAGCGCGCGAGCGCGCGCGAGACGGCGGCGCGGGTGGCGTGCGGTGCGCTCGCGAAGGTGTACCTCCGTGCCTTCGGGGTGGAGGTGCGAAGCCACGTGATCCAGATCGGCTCGGTGAAGGCGCCGGCGCCCGAGGAGCTGGCGCTCGAGGCCTTCGAGGGCGTTGACGACTCGCCGGTGCGCTGCCTCGACGGCGAGGCGAGTGCGGCGATGGTCGATGAGATCGACGCCGCGCGGAAGGCCAACGAGTCGCTCGGCGGGGTGTACGAGGTCCGCGCCTACGGGCTCGTGCCGGGGATCGGCTCGCACGTCTCCTGGGAGGACCGTCTCGACGGGCGCCTCGCGATGGCGATCATGTCGATCCAGGCGATGAAGGGCGTGGCCATCGGCGATGGATTCGACGTTGCGGGGCGCGTGGGATCGCAGGCGCATGACGAGATCTTCTGGTCGGAGGAGCAGGGCTTCTTCCGCGAGACCAACCGCTCAGGGGGCCTCGAGGGCGGTATGACGAGCGGCGAGCCGCTGGTGGTGCGAGGCGCGATGAAGCCGCTCCCGACCTTGACCAAGCCGCTCCGCTCGGTGGACCTCGGGACGAAGGCGCCGGCGGCGGCGCTGCGTGAGCGGACGGACTCGTGCACGGTGCCCGCGGCCGCCGTGGTCGGCGAGGCGATGGTGGCGCTCGTGCTCGGCTCCGCGTACCGCGAGAAGTTCGGCGGCGACCACATCGACGACGCCAGCGCCGCCTACGCGGCGTACAGGGAGCGGATCGGATGGAAGCGGTAGGCGAGCCGGCGGCGGCTC
>DATEPK010000369.1:0-4993 GCA_035273245.1 Thermoleophilaceae bacterium | reverse complement strand
ACGCCCTTCAGCCGCTTCACCTGCGGCTCGTCGAGCCCGAAGCCGGCGAGCCGCCTGTACAGGAGCGGCAGGAGCCGGAAGGTCGGCTGGTCGTGCGACTCGATCCCGCCGGTCAGCGCCTTCCAGCGCTCCCATGCCTCGATCGCCGGCTCGCGCTCCAGCAGTGCCGCGCGCAGAACGAGCTCCTGCTGCTCGTCCGGGAAGCAGCTCTGGTGCTCCGCCGGCTTCACGCCCCGGCCTCCGCCCGCCGGCGGTCGAGCGCCGATTTGAGGATGTGCGCGAAGTCACTCAGGTTCTCGCGCTCGCGGAGCGTGGTGTTCGCGCCGTGCACGCGCCGCCAGATCAGCTGCTCCGGCACCACGTGCTCGCGCAGCCGGAGCTCGCGGGCGCGCGCCATCCAGTCCATGAACTCCCCCACGCGCAGCCCGGTGTCGAACGCACCCACGCGCCCGAACACCTCGCGCGCCGCGATCACCGCGCTCGGCACGAAGCCCGGATCGGCGCCGTCGCGGAGCGCAAGCCGCCCGGCCACCTCCTGGTCCACGTCCCGGCTGATGAACTGGCGCATGAACGCGAACACCACGTCCGGCCGCGGATCCGCCGTGAAGGCCGCGAGCTGCAGCTCGAGCTTGCGCGGCAGCCAGATGTCATCTGAGTCGAGGAACGCGATGTATTCGCCGCGCGCGAGCTCGACTCCGCGGTTGCGCGCGGCGCCGATCCCGCCCTGCGGCTGCGAGTGGCAGCGCACGCGCTCGCCGAAGGCGCGAGCCACCTCGGCAGTGCGATCGTCCGAGCCGTCGTCCACCACAACCACCTCGAGCGGCGGCACCGTCTGCCCGAGCGCGCTGTCGATCGCCTCGCCGAGATAGCGCTCGGCGTTGTGCGCCGGGATCACCACGCTCACGGACGCCCCGCTCATCCAAGCTCCTCGAGTAGCCGTTCGATCGCGGGCGGCGCCGTGCGCGGATCCCGGCCGAGCTTGAGGCTGTATGTGGGCACGCTGCGCACGAGCTGTGCCATCGGCCTCAGACCCGCGCCCCCGTTGTTCGGCAGCTGGTAGATCGTGCTGGGCGCGAGCGCCATCAGCCCGGCGCGCGCCGAAGCCGGCTCCACGCGCGTCTGATCTCCCCCGGTGAGCTCGGGCACGAGCACGGCCTTCACGGGCGCCGAATGCTGGAGCTGCTCCCGCCGGAAATGGCGAAAGTCCACGATCAGCTTCTCGTCCTCGGGCACATCGAGAGCGACCACCCCGCTCGCGAGCTCCGGAAGCAGGTCGAGCGTGCCGGGGCGCAGCTTTGCGTTGGCGAACAGCGTGTGCGCGATGGGTTCTGCGTCGGCGTCTGAGAGAACCGCGTAGTTGTCCCCGAGGAAGCCGAAGCCCGCTTCCACGCACGCCATCGCCGTGGTGGACTTGCCGGACCAGCCCTTGCCCGCGATCAGCACCGCGCCGTGCTCGGTGGCCACAACGGCGGCGTGGACCATGTGACGTCCGTGCGCCGCCAGCACCCAGTGCAGTGCGGGCCGGAAGGGCTCGACGGGTTCCCACCACGGCACGCGCGCACGCGACTCGACCCAGAAGATCGCGGTCGCCGCCGCGGTGTCGAACATCGACAGCGCGTTGAAGCCGTAGTGCGGCGGGTCGAGGATGTTGCCGTGGTAGACGGTGCGGAAGCGTTCGCCGTTGTAGCCGGCGATCAGTCCCTGCTGGCGGACGTCGAGCCCGCTGAACGGGAAGTCGGGAACCCGAACGCCGGTGGACGCGCCGTCGAACGCGCAGATCGACGCGTGCGGCTCACCGCCGGCCAAGACCTCGAGATGCTGGAGCGGCGGACGCGTGAGCGGCCACAGCTCCACACCCGCGAAGCGCAGGCGGATCGTCATCCCCGCGACCGAGATGTCGCGCTCCAGGAGCCCAGCGGCGTCCGCGGCCGAATCGAACGCGTGCGCGAGCTCCGAGAAGTAGCTCTCAGCTGGGTCCAGCGCCAGGAGGGGCAGCCCCTCTTCCGCCCGGGACGACAGGTCGCCCCCTAACCCGGCGAAGGCCGCTCGGCCGCTTGCGCCTCGTCCTTCGTGTACGGCCAGCCGGCTTCCTCGACCTCGTGCACGGGATCGAGCAGGAGGAAGTACTGCATGTCCGTGTACTTCTGGAGCCGCGGCGGCTCGTAGCCGGTGGCGCCGGCTGCCGGCTCGCCCGGCGCGGCCGAGTGCGCACCGTTGCCGCTCACCCGCTCGAGCAGCTCCTCGGCGCACATCTCTCGCAGAAGCTCGCCGGTGGTCTCCTCGATCACGCCGGGCTCAGCGCTGTAGGTGGCCTCGAGCTGGCGCACCACCTCACCGGCGGACTTGCCGTCAGCGAGCAGCTCCCAGATCTCGGGACCGCAGCCGGCAAGGCTGTAGTACGTCCCGGTTTCGAGGTGGATGACGATCGTCTCGCCGTCGATCGTCTCGTGGACGACCTTCCGCGGATCGATTCGGAAATGTCCGTCGATGGGCATGCGAATCCATTCTGAGAGAACTCATATTTCGTACCACGGCACAGCCCTCTTCGCCAGAACGGGTGACATCGCGCCAAGCTCGCTTAGAGTGGCTCGATGAGGAACCTCCTCGTCACGCGCTCCCTGCCGCGTCCGGAACGCGGCGGGACGGACCTGCGCAGCTGGCAGACCGTGCAGGCGCTGATGCACGCCGGCCCGGTTGGCGTGTTCGGACTTCATCCGGAGCCGCAGGACCCGATCCCGCCCGCCGGAGTGGAGCTGTGGCGAGCCACGAGCGACCCGCACCTGGCCGACACGCCCGGGCCGGCGCAGGGTTCGCTCGACTGGCTGCGCGACCCGGAGGGCCACCCGTCCGATCGCTTCTTCTCGGAACTTGGGCTGGCGGAGGTGATGGCGGCGGTCGAGGACTACCGCCCTGACGTGGTGGTGCTCGACCAGGTGTGGCTGCGCAGGTACCTGCCGTCCTTGCGCGAGGGGCCGCACGCACTCGTGCTGAACACCCATAACGCGGAAGCGGCGCTCCAGGCCGGGATGGCAGCCCGGCGCGAGCGCGATGGCGCCCCCGCGCTGATCGTCAAGGTGCTCCCGAAGCGAACGGCGGCGCTCGAGGGCGCGGCGGTGGCCGCGGCAGACCAGGTCTGGGTGTGCAGCGAGGCGGACGCGCGCGTGCTGCGCGAGTCGTATGACCCGCCGGGGGAGATCGTGGTGTTCCCCAACTCGATCGACGTGCGGAGCTACGGCGCGCGGCAGCACTCCCACAACGGCTTTTCGCTGCTCTTCCCGGGTCAATTCATGTACCCGCCGAATGCTGAAGCGGCGCTCTATCTCGCTCGCGACGTGCTGCCGCCGCTGCGGCGCGAGTTCCCGGACACACGGCTCGTGCTGATGGGGCGTGCGCCCACGCGCGAGATGTTCGAAGCGGCTGAGCAGGGCGAGGGCATCGAGGTCACCGGCGCGGTGCCGGACGTCCGCCCGTACCTGGCGGCGGCCTCGGCGATGCCGGTTCCGCTGTTCGAGGGCGGAGGCACGCGCTTCAAGGTGCTCGAGGCTTTCGCTGCCGGCGTGCCGGTGGTGAGCACGGCGAAGGGCGCCGAGGGGCTCGAGGCCGTGCCGGGCGAGCACTTCCTTCTCGCCGAGAGCGCGCCGGAGTTCGTGGAGCAGCTCCGCGTACTTCGCCTCGACGCCGAGCTGGGCCGCGAGCTGGCCGCGCGGGCGCACGAGCTGGTCAGCGAGCGCTATTCGTGGGACGCCGCCGGTCGCACGGTCGCGGCCGCGCTCGCGCGCCTCGTCTGAGCGAGCGCTTTCAGACGCGTATCCGCCGCGCGTGCAGCTTGTCGTAGATCGGGCGACACGCCTCGGCCACGGCGGCGTCATGCTCGGAGAGCTGCGTTTCGCGCGGGCGCCAGGGCTCGAAGCCGGTGGAGCGCCAGACCGCGGCGTACCAGTGCGGCCCCCACACGCCGTCTGACTCCCGCGGCCCCGGCGGCCAGGACAGCATGCGGTCGGTGAACGGAATGCGGAGCCAGGCGCACAGCCAGCGCAGGTGGGCCTCCGGAGCCTGTAGGAAGTCCTTCGCGTCCACGATCGGCACCTCGACGTCGTGCTCGTCCCACAGCTCGATCAGCCAGTCCTGCTGCGGGATGCCGATGTCCTCCGGCTCGCAGCTCTCGCGCGCGCGTACGTAAGAGGCCACGACCTCCAACGGATTGCGGATGAGGAGCACGTTGCGGAAGCGGAGCGTCCAGCTGAGGTCCATGTCGCGCGACACGTGGTGCGCCATGTGCTTGGCGTAGTGCACGGTGCGACCGTCCGGCAGCGGTGCGTCGAGCTCCGCGATGGCCTCCTCGAGAGCCGTTGGCTGGGAGGCGAGCACCTCGTCTCGAACGGGATGGTCGATGCCGGTGCGCGCGAGGTACGCGGCGTACAGCGGCTCGTCGACAACCACGGTGTCGGGCCGGTTCTCCCACGCGCGCATCATCGCCGTGGAGATGTTCCGCGGCCCGGACCACATGGCCACTCGCACGACGTCGGTCATGGCGCGGTGCGCTTCTCCACGTCGGCGTCCACGAGCTCGCGGTAGAGCGCCTGGAGGCGTTCGACCATCGGCCCGCGGCGCCCGTCCCCGATCGTGCGGCCATCGACGGCGCGCACCGGGACGACTCCGGCGAACGTGCCGGTCACGAACGCCTCGCGTGCCGAATAGACGTCGGTGAGGCTGAAGGTTGTCTCGCGCGCGGCGATGCCGTTCGCGCGGCAGATGTCGAGGACGTTCGCGCGCGTGATGCCCTGGAGGCAGTAGCGGCCATCCGAGGTCCACACCTCGGGCGCGTCCTCCGGCCCCACCACGATGAAGAAGTGCGTGGAGTTGCACGTGGCCACGAAGCCATGCGGGTCCAGCATCAGCGCCTCGTCGGCGCCGGCGGTGTACGCCTGGATGCAGGCGGTGATGTCGTTCAGCTTCGAATGGGCGTTCAGCTTCGGGTCGAGCGTGTCCGGCG
>DATEPK010000368.1:0-9417 GCA_035273245.1 Thermoleophilaceae bacterium | reverse complement strand
CAGGATCTCCGGCTCCCAGCCGGCCGCGGCCGCGGCCTCCACGAGGTCCTCTCCTTCGGCGGCGAACAGGCCGAGCTGCTCCCGGTGCTTCTTCTCATGAAGCTTGCGGATCGTCTTGAGCTGTTCGTTTTGTCCTGAAGTGATCACAAAAAAAGGCGCCTCTCTGGGCGCCCTGGGAGTGGTTCCTGCGGTCCGGCTGCGGGTCAGGCAGCGGCCGCCTCCCGGGCGCGCTCGGCAAAACGTCGGAACGTCTCGGGGTCGCGGACGGCGATGTCCGCGAGGACCTTGCGGTCGAGCTCGATCTCCGCGAGCCGCAGGCCGTGCATGAACTGGCCGTAGGTCATCCCCTCGCGGCGCGCGGCGGCGTTGATGCGGGTGATCCACAGGCGGCGGAAGTCGCGCTTCTTGTTCCGGCGGTCGCGGTACGCGTAGCTGTCGGCCTTGAGCAGGGCCTCCTTCGCGCGGCGGTAGCTCGAATGGGCCTCGCCGCGATAGCCCTTGGCGCGCTCGAGCGTGGCCCGCCGCTTCTTGCGTGCGTGGACTGAGCGCTTCACGCGGCTCATTTGCGCAGCAGCTCCTTGATGCGCGGAGCGTCGTGATCAGAGATGACCACAGGCTTCGAGAGGCGGCGCTTGCGCTTCGCGTTCTTCTTACCGAGGATGTGCGAGGTCATCGCGTGGCGGCCGCGGACCTTGCCCTTGGCGGTGATCTTGAAGCGCTTCTTGGCGCCCGAATGGGTCTTCATCTTGGGCATGCGAGGGCCCTATTCAAGCAGAGCGGCGGATTTCTTCTTCCGAGGCTGGCTCGGCGGCCGGCTCGGTGGCGGGCTGATCACCCTCTGACGCGGCGGCCGCGGCGCGGTTGCGGCGACTGTCCTTGCCGCCACCGGAATCCCGCTTCTGCTCGGAGTCTTCGTCGCCGGCTTCCTTCTGCTTCACGGGGCCGAGGACCATGGTCATATTGCGGCCGTCCAAGTTGGGCCGCTGCTCGATCGCACCGAGGTCGGCCACGTCCTCCGCGAGCCGCATGAGCAGCTGCTCACCGCGCTCGGGGTGCGTGGTCTCGCGCCCGCGGAACATGATCGTGATCTTCACCTTGTCCTGGCTGCCCAGGAAGCGGCGCACGTGGCCCTTCTTGGTCTCGTAGTCGGCGGTGGCGATCTTCGGCCGCAGCTTGATCTCGCGGATCGTGATCTGCTTCTGATGCCGGCGGGCGGCCTTCGCCTTCTGCTCCTGCTCGTACTTGTACTTGGAGTAGTCGAGCACGCGAACCACCGGCGGCCGCGCCTCGGGAGCCACCTCCACGAGGTCCAGGTCGCGCTCCTGCGCGTAGCGCAGCGCCTGGTCGGTCTTGACCACGCCCACCTGCTGCCCGTCGTCGCCGATGAGCCGCACCTCGGGCACGCGGATGCGCTCGTTGATACGCGTCTGATCCCGCTCGGGCGGGCGCCGATCGAACCTACGAGGGATCGGCACTAAGACTTAAGCGGGCTAGACGTCAAAGGCAAATAGAGAGGGCGACGATAGATCGGCAAGGCACGGCGCGTCAGCTCGGATGGCGCGATGTATTGGTGCCCTGCATTCGACAGGCGAGTATAGCCGTGCGACGGCTTGTCCACTACCGGCAAGCCGTTTACACCCTTTGGGTGATCTCGTCGCGCGCGCGGGCGAGGAACTGGTCCACGCCCATCGCGCCGAGATCGCCCTCGCGGTGGCGGCGCACCGACACCTGGGCCGCCTCCGCCTCGTTGTCCCCCACGACGAGCATGTACGGCACCTTGCGGAGCTCCCCCTCGCGGATCTTCTTGCCCACCGACTCGGTCCGGTCGTCCACGTGCACCCGCAGGCCCTCGAGTTGCGCGGCCACCTTGTGCGCGTACTCCTCATGACGATCCGCAATCGGCAGGATCAGCGCCTGCACGGGCGCGAGCCAGAGAGGGAACTCGCCCGCGTAGTGCTCGATCAGGATGCCTATGAAGCGCTCGAACGAGCCGAGCAGCGCGCGGTGGATCATCACCGGCTGGTGCTCGGCGTTGTCGGCGCCCGTGTACTCGAGCCCGAAGCGCGCCGGCATCTGGTAGTCGAGCTGCACCGTGCCGAGCTGCCACGAGCGGCCGATCGAGTCCGTCATGTGGAGATCGATCTTCGGGCCGTAGAAGGCGCCGTCGCCCTCGTTCAGCTCGTACTCGAGCCCCCTCGCCTTCAGCGCACCCTCGAGGGCGCCCTCGGCTGCGTCCCACATCTCGTCCGAGCCGAGGCGGTTCTCCGGACGGGTGGAGAGCTCGAGCCGCGGCTCGAAGCCGAACAGGTCGTAGAAGAAGAAGCCGAAGTCGAGGCAGGCGATCACCTCGTCCTGGATCTGCTCCTCGGTGCAGAAGATGTGGGCGTCGTCCTGGGTGATCGAGCGCACCCGCAGCAGGCCGTGCAGGGTGCCGCTCGGCTCGTGGCGGTGCACGAGCCCCTGCTCCGCGTAGCGGATCGGAAGGTCGCGGTAGGAGCGGCGCTCCTCCTTGTAGATCTGGACGTGCGCCGGGCAGTTCATGGGCTTGAGGCCCATCGGCTTGCCCTCCACGTCCGTGAAGTACATGTTGTCGCGGAACTTGTCCCAGTGGCCCGACTGCTTCCACAGGTCGACGTCGTAGAGGATCGGCGTGCGCACCTCGGTGTAGCCGCGCGCGACGTTCTCGGTGCGCCAGAGCTCGGTGAGCTCGTTCCACACGTGGGTGCCGGCCGGCTGCCAGAACGGAAGGCCCGGCGCCAGCTCGCTGAACATGAACAGGTTCAGTTCCTTCCCGAGCTTGCGGTGGTCGCGCGCGCGAGCCTGCTCGAGCCGCTCGAGATATGAGTCGAGGTCGTCCTTGGAGAAGAACGCGGTGCCGTAGATGCGGGTGAGCATCGGCCGGTTCGAGTCGCCGCGCCAGTACGCGCCGGCGGTCGACATCAGCTTGAACGCCTTGATGCGCTTGGTGCTCGGGCCGTGCGGTCCGCGGCAGAGATCGGTGAAGGGACCGTTCCTGTAGAGCGAGACGGTGGGCTCGCCGAGGTCCTGGATCAGCTCGACCTTGTAGTCCTGGCCCTCCGACCTGAAACGCTCGATCGCCTCCTCGGCGCCCACCTCGGTGCGCTCGAAGCGCTCGTCCGCCTTGATGTGCTCGCGCATCTTCTGCTCGATGCGCTCGAAGTCGGCGTCCGAGATCTTCACGTCCTCGGGGAAGTCGAAGTCGTAGTAGAAGCCGTCCTCGATCGGCGGGCCGATCGTCACCTGGGTGCCGGGGTAGAGCTCGAGCACGGCCTCGGCGAGCACGTGCGCGGTGTCATGGCGAAGGAGGTCGAGCGCGCCGTCGCTGCGGTCGGTGACGATGTCGATCCTCGCGCCGTCCTCGAGCTCGCGCGAGAGATCCCGGGTTTCCCCGTTCACCTTGATAGCGAGCGCCGCACGTGCGAGGCCCTCGCCGATCGCGCGCGCGGCGTCCGCGCCGGTGGCGCCGTTCTCGAGCTCGAGCTCCTTGCCGTCGGGCAGGATGACCTTCATGGGGACTGGAAACTAGCGAGGCGGCCGGGCCGCTAGCCGCGCTCGACGCGCGAGCCCGGCACGATGTCGTCCTTGCCGTTCTCCCAGCGGACCCAGGCCTTGTGGCCGCCGTCGTAGTCGGGCGCCCACAACACCAGGGTGGCCGGCTCGCCTTCGACCGTGCACTGCTCGTCGGACTCCGGGTCGAGGCCGCGCCACACGCGGATGAAGGCGTTGTTCTCCCACTCCTCGCCGACGGTGGTGGGATCTGTGTGGCCGGGCCGGATCACCACCTCGGGACGCAGCTTCATCAGCACATCCATGATCGAGTGCTTGAGGTCCTCGAACGTGGTCGAGCCGGGGGCGCGCACGCCGCCCACCGAGCCCTTGAAGAGCGTGTCACCGGTGAACACCTCTTCGTCGTTGATCAGGAACGACAGCATCCCGGCGGTGTGGCCGGGAGTGGAGATCGCCTGGATCTGCAGACCGCCGATCTTGAGCGTCTCGCCGCCCATGATGTGGCGGTCCACGTCCATCAGTGCCTCGGACTCCACCGGGTCGGCGAGGATCTCGACGTCGTAGCGCTCCTTGTACACGTGGTTCTCCGCCACGTGGTCGCCGTGGTGGTGCGTCAGCAGCAGGTAGCGGGGCGCGATGCCGTTCCGGTCGATCGCCTCGACGAGAGGAGCGGAGGGGCCGCCAGAGTCGATGATCACGGCAAAACCGCCGGGCTCGTCGGCGACCATGTAGGCGTTGGAGAGCCAGTCCGGGTGCATCGAGCGCTCGACGATCACGCCCTGCAACCTAACATGCGGCCGAGCCATGGACCCAGCAGCCTTCCGCGCCGAATTCCCCGTCTTCGAGCGCCGCGCATATCTCAACGCGGGCACCGATGGGCCCGTGCCGAAACGGGCAATCGCCGCGGCGCGGGAACGCATGCGCCACGAGCTCGAGACCGGGCGTTCGGGACGTGACCACTTCGACGGCCTCATCGCGCTGATGCAGCGGCGGCGGGAGCTCCTCGCCGGCCTCCTCGGATGCTCGCCAGAGGAGGTCGGGCTCACCCACTCCACCACAGACGGGATGAACGTCGTGCTCGGCGGGCTCGATCTGGGGCAGGGCGACGAGGTGCTCACGAGCGACGAGGAGCACCCCGGCCTGCTCGCACCGCTCGCGGCCGCGCGCAGGCGCTGCGGCATCACGATCAAGCAGGCGCCGTTCGCCGAGCTGGCGAACGCGGTGACGGCGGACACACGGCTCGTCGCGACCTCGCATGTGTCGTGGGTGAACGGGCAGCTAGTGGACTCAGCCGCTCTACGCGAGACCGGAGTTCCGCTCCTGCTCGACGGCGCGCAGGGAATCGGCGCAGTGCCCACGCACCCGCGCGAGCTGGGCTGCGACTTCTACGCCGCATCGGGGCAGAAGTGGCTGTGCGGGCCGGACGGCACCGGCTGCCTCTTCGTGAACAGGGAACGCCTCGAGGAGATCGAGCCGCGCTGGTTCGGCTACAGCACGCTCGTGGACAGCTCGAACGCGCTCGAGTCGGCGCTCCAGCCGGACGCCCGCAGGCTCGACCTGGGACTGCTCGCCAGCTCATCCGCTGCGTGGTCCGTGAGCGCGCTCGAGCTGTTCGACGAGGCCGGGTGGGAATGGGTGCACGAGCGCGCCGCCGCGCTCGCCGACCAGCTCGCGCACATGCTCACCGAGCGCGGCCACGAAGTGCAGCCACGCGGCCGCTCCACCCTCGTCTCCTGGCGCGACGACGACTGCGAGGCGACGGCCGCGCGGATGGGCGAGCAGGACGTGGTGGTCCGCTTCATCCCCGGCACTGGCCTCGTGCGCGCGTCCGTTGGCGCGTGGAACGACGACAGCGATCTCGAGCGCCTGGTCGCGCTCGCCTAGCCGGAGCTCCGGCAGCCGCCTACTTCGACGACATCACGATGATGCCGACCACCACGGCACCAACGCACACGGCGGCCGCCAGCGCGCCGAGCACCGCGAACGCGCTCGCCTCGACGCTCCGCCGGGCCCTCCGCATCTCAAGCGAGCGGGTGGTGCCGAGAACCGCGAAGGAGAACGCCGCGGTGACGCCGATGCCTGCCACGAGCGACGCCACCACCACCTTGCCGAGGGCGGCCCAGTCCACGAGCTGATCGGCGATCGGGACCATCACGCCTCCGCTGTGAGCGCCGGGCCCTGCTGCAGCCGCCGCGCGAACACCGCGACGATCGCAAGGAGCAGCGCGATCGACACGACGAGCGGTCCCGCGGCACCCGTCCCGAAGATGCGCGTGATGCCATACGTGAGCGCGCCCATCAGGCCCGCCGCCGGGATCGTAAGCAGCCACGCGCCGACGATGTTGCCGGCCACACCCCAGCGCACCGCGGAAAGACGCTTGGCGGCGCCCGCGCCCATCACTCCGCCCGAGATCACGTGTGTGGTCGACAGCGGGTAGCCGTAGTGCGACGCCGCGAGGATCACGGCCGCGCCGGCGCCCTGCGCCGAGAAGCCCTGCGCGCTGTCCATCTTGATGATGCGGCTGCCGACCGTCCGGATGATGCGCCAGCCGCCGCTGTAGGTGCCGAGCGCGATCGCGCTCGCCGCGGAGATGACGACCCACTCCGGCACGTGGAAGTTGTTGGGCGCGATGTCGCCGTGCGCGATCAGCGCGAGCGTGATCACGCCCATCGTCTTCTGCGCATCGTTCGTGCCGTGCGCCAGGGCGAGCAGGCCGCCGGACGCGATCTGCCCGAGCTTGAAGCCGCCCGTGACCGGTCCCGGACGGAGCGCCGCCACCACGCGATAGACCACGAGGATGCCGATCGCGGCCACGAGGAACGCAAGCACCGGGGCGATCAAGGCGGGAATGATCACCTTCCCCACAAGGCCGTCCGCGATCACGTTGCCGGTGCCCGTGGCGGCGATCACGGATCCCACGAGGCCGCCGATGAGCGCGTGCGAGGAGCTCGATGGCAGGCCGAAGTACCAGGTGATGAGGTTCCAGGCGATCGCGCCGATGAGGCCGGCGAACACGATCGTCGGCGTGACGGCGCTCGACTCGACGATGCCGCTGCCCACGGTGGCGGCCACCTTCAGCGAGATGAACGCGCCCGCAAAGTTGAGGAGCGCCGCCATCGTCACCGCGAGCCGCGGCGACATCGCGCGCGTGGAGATCGAAGTGGCGACCGCCGTGGCGGTGTCGTGAAAGCCGTTCGTGAAGTCGAAGGCCAAGGCCGTGACCACGACGATGACGAAGACGACGTCGCTGCCCATCAGGCGTTCTTGAGGACGATCCCCTCGAGCGTGTATGCCACCTTCTCGGTGGCATCGATCGCTTCCTCGAGGCGCTCGTAGATGTCCTTCCAGCGGATCACGACCATCGGGTCGATGCCGTCATCGAAGAGCGCGGCGAGCGCCTCCCGCGACAGCCGGTCGCCGTCGTTCTCCAGCCTGTTGACCTCCACCGTGTAGTGCGAGATGTCCTTGAAGCCCCGCAGCCGCGGGATCGCCTCGCTGATCTGCGTGCACGCGAGCACGAGCACCTTCGCCATCTTCTGCGCGTGCTCCATCGGTGCCTGGATCTTGTAGAGGCCGAGGAAGTCCGCCACCTCCTCGATGTAGTCCACGATGTCGTCCATCGCGGATGCGAGGGCGAGGATGTCCTCGCGGTCGATTGGCGTGACGAACGTGTTGTTCAGCCGCTGGACGATGTCGTGGGTGACGCGGTCCCCGTGCTGCTCGCAGATGAGGATTTCGCGGGCCAGCTCGCTGTTCTCGGGAAAGTGGAGGAGCATCTGCTCGAGCAGCTCGGCGGCGCGTTTGATGTTGCCTCCGGCCTCCTCAAACAGGTCGAAGAACTCGCGGTCTCGCGGCAGGAAGACCTGCGACAGGCGTGCCATGTGGCTCAGTTTCCTCCGGGGGTTGGGTCGATGCGGGCCGCGATCCTGTCAAAGCTTCCCGACAACTCCTCTTCCTGAACCGAAGGAAGCCAGAAGACGGTTCGGGTCACGCCTGCCGCAGCATAGTCCTCGATCAGGTCGGGATCCGGCTTTGCGCCAAACGCGGTGATCTCGGGCAGATCGCGTCCCGCCTCCTCGCTGGCACGCCGAACCTCCTCCAGCCGTCCCATGAACTCCTCGTGCGGCAGCCGGCCGGGCTGCGGAAACCAGCCGTCGCCGTAGGCGAGCACCCGCTCCACCACGCGCTTTCCCATGCCGCCGATCATCACAGGCGGATGCGGCTTCTGCAGCGGCTTCGGCCACGACCAGATCGGGTCGAAGTCCACGAGCTCGCCGTGGTACTCGGCCTCGTCCTCGGTCCAGATCGCCTTCATCGCCTCCACCCGCTCGCGCATGAGCCGGAAGCGCGTGGACGGGTCCGTGCCGTGGTTGCGCAGCTCCTCGAGGTTCCAGCCCGCGCCGATGCCGAAGATCATCCGCCCGCCGGAGAGCACGTCCACGCTCGCCACCTCCTTGGCGGTGACGATCGGATCGCGCTCGGTGACGAGGCATATGCCGCTGCCGATCTTCACGCGCTCGGTGGCGGCTGCGGCTGCCATCAGCGACACGAACAGGTCGTGCGTGCGCCAGTACTGCTCGGGCAGGTCACCGCCGCCCGGGTACGGCGTGTCGCGGCTCGCCGGGATGTGGGTGTGCTCGGGGAAGAAGACGGAGTCGTAGCCGCGCTCCTCGGCCATCTGCGCGAAGCGCGCGGGGTCGACCGAGCCGTCGGTGGCGAAGATGGCGACGCCGTAGTTCATTGCTGCGGTGGTAGCGCCGTTGTGAGCCGCTCGGCCACGTCGTCGGCGAAGGCCGGCATGCGCCGGCGCACCTCCGCCGCCGCGGCCTCGTGGTCGTATGAGACACGGCGCAGCTCGAGCTCCCCGTCGTCTGCGACGAGGGCATAGGCCGCGCGCGGGTCGCCGTCGAACGGCATGCCCACGCTCCCGGGATTGACCAGATCCACGCCGCCGGGCCCCTGACGCCGGAACTGGACGTGCGTGTGGCCGAACACGAGCCGCCGCTCCGTCGCGCCGCCGATCAGCTCCTCCTCGTCGTCGGCGGGCTCCGGCATGAAGCTGCGCATGTCGGAGATCGGCGAGCCGTGCGAGAAGCGCGTGCCGTCGAGCGCGGTGGTCTGCGGAAGGCGCGAGAGCTCCGCGATCGTGCCGTCGTCGAGCCTCCCGCCCGTCCACTCCGCCGCGTCCTGCAGCAGGGGGACGTCGGGCACATCGTCGCGCGAGGCGAGCCAGCGCTCCCAGTTGCCGCGGATCCACTCGGCACGCGGCAGCTCGCGCAGCACGGCGAGCACCTCGAGCGGCCAGCCGCCGAGTGCCGTGTAGTCGCCGCCCAGCACGTAGCGGTCCGCGCCCGCGCCGCGAGCGTCCTCGAGCACCGCCTCGAGTGCCGGCAGGTTGCCGTGGATGTCGTACAGGACGGCGAGCATCAGAACAGCGTCTCGCCCGCGCGCGTGCGCGAGCCCGAGCGGCGCGGAACGCCTGCCGCCTCCGCCAGCGCCGCCTCCACGTCGGCGAGGATTGCGCGCTCGGACCTCGACGCGATCAGCGGCTGTCCCAGCCCGTCGACGTGCACGTACGTGCGCCGCCCCTCGCCCCGCTCGTCGCCCTCGATCGGCACGAGCGCGAACACGCGATCCGCGCGGACGAACTTGCCGTAGCCGATGGGCACCATGCGGGGGTCGCGCCGAGCCACGCTGCGAGCCTACCCAGTTCGGATGGCCTCAATGGCCTCGCCGACCGTGTGGCGCAGCGCGATCGCCTGGTCCACCTCGGTGACCTCCAGCGAATGCCGGACGAGCGAATCCGGAGGGACCACCAGGACTAGCGTCTGCCGCCGTCCGCCGAGGCGCTCGGCCAGCTCGAACAGCATGCGGATGCCGGCGCTGTCG
>DATEPK010000367.1:0-4854 GCA_035273245.1 Thermoleophilaceae bacterium | reverse complement strand
CGGTGTTCGGCTACAAGGCGATCGCGGCCTCCACGGCGGCCATCGCGTTCCTCGGGATGCTGGTGTGGGCGCACCACATGTTCACCACGCCGACGCCGATCGTGGTGCTCGCGTTCTTCATGCTCTCGTCGTTCGCCATCGCGGTGCCAACGGGCATCAAGATCTTCAACTGGATCGCGACGATGTGGCGCGGTGCGCTCGTGTTCAAGGTGCCGATGTACTTCGCCGTCGGCTTCATCGCCCAGTTCGTAATCGGCGGTATCTCGGGCGTGATGTCCGCGGTGTTCCCGGTGGACTGGCAGCTGCAGGACACCTACTACATCGTCGCCCACATCCACTACGTGCTGTTCGGCGGCAGCGTGTTCGGGATCTTCGCCGGCCTCTACTACTGGTTCCCGAAGATGTCCGGCCGGATGATGAACGAGACGCTCGGGAAGGTCTCGTTCTGGCTCATGTTCGTGGGCTTCAACATGACCTTCTTCGTTCAGCACGCGCTCGGCCTCGAGGGCATGCCGCGGCGCATCTACACGTACCAGTCCGGCTACGGCTGGGACACGGAGAACCTGATCTCCACGATCGGCTCGTTCATCCTCGCCGCGGGCATCCTCGTCACGCTGTTCAACGCGGTGCGGAGCGTGAAGACCGGCAAGAAGGCCGGCAACGACCCGTGGAACGCCAACACGCTCGAGTGGTTCACCCCGTCGCCGCCGCCTGAGAACAACTTCGACGTCATCCCGCGCGTGCGCAGCGCCGAGCCGATGAAGGACATCCGCCGCGAAGTTGCCGCGGCCGGACGCCCGGCGGGGAGCGTGGCGCAGCCGGTGGCGCCGGGCACGTGAGCTGATGGAAGCCGGAGCACGCACTCACGCGTCGGCACCCGCGCGACGCTGGCTCGCCGCCCGCCAGATCCTGGCGGACTACGTCGAGATGACGAAGCCGAAGGTGCAGTCGCTCCTTCTCTTCACCACGATCACGACGATGTACGTGGCCGGCACGCCGTCGATCGGGCTCGTGCTGCTCACCTGCCTCGGGGGCGCGCTCGCCTCCGGCGGCGCCGGGGCGATCAACCACTTCATCGACCGCGACATCGACGCCCGCATGACGCGCACCGCCAACCGGCCCGTGCCGTCGGGCAGGGTGGCTCCGTGGGCGGCTCTCACCTACGGCATCGCGCTCGGCATCTCCTCGTTTGCGCTCCTGGCGCTCACCGTGAACGTTCTGGCGGCTTCGCTGGCGCTGTCCGGGCTGCTCGGCTACGTGCTCGTCTACACGCTGTGGCTCAAGCGGCGCACGCCGCAGAACATCGTGATCGGCGGCGCCGCGGGTGCCGTGCCGCCGCTCGTGGCGTGGGCGGCGGTCACCGGTCACCTGAGCGGCACCGCGATCTACCTGTTCGCCATCGTCTTCTACTGGACGCCGCCGCACTTCTGGGCGCTGTCACTTCTCATGAAGGACGAGTACGCCTCCGCGGGCGTGCCGATGCTGCCGGTGGTGCGCGGCGAGGACGAGACTCGCTGGCAGATCCTGCTCTACACGATCCTGCTCGTCGCGGTCACGCTGCTCCCCTACTTCTTCGGCGTGTTCGACGGCCTCTATCTCGTGGCGGCCCTGCTGCTCGGCTCGGCCTTCACGGCGATGTCGCTCAAGCTCCGGCGGGATGCCGCGCGGCGCACCGCGCTCAAGGTGTACCTGTTCTCGCTCGGCTACCTCGCGCTGCTGTTCGCCGCGATGGTGGCGGACGTGCGGCTGTAGCCTCGGCTACATGACACCACGCGCCTGGACCGCCTTCGCCACGGTCTCGATCCTCTGGGGCGTCCCGTACCTCTTCATCAAGGTGGCGGTGGACGACGGCGTGCCGCCGGCCACAGTCGCTCTCGCGCGCGTTGTGCTCGGCGCCGCGGTGCTCCTCGCGCTCGGCCGGCGGGCGGGCGTGCTCGAGTCGCTCCGCGGCCGCTTCAAGTGGCTCGCCGTGTTCGCAGTCGTCGAGTTCGTCATCCCCTGGCCCCTCATCGGCGTGGGCGAGCAGCACGTGGCGTCGTCGCTGGCGGCGATCATCGTCGCGGCCGCGCCGCTGTTCGTCGCCGTGCTGGCACTCCGCTTCGACGCGAGCGAGCGGCCCGACCGCAAGCGCCTCATCGGCCTGATCGTGGGGCTCCTCGGAGTGGCGGCGCTCGTGGGTGTGGACGTGGCCGGCAACTCCAGCGAGCTGCTCGGTGCGCTCGCGATTCTGGTGTCCGCCTTCTGTTACGCGGTCGGCCCCATGGTGGTGAAGCGCCACCTCGCGGACCTCGACCCTCGCGCGTCGATGGGCGGCAGCCTGGCGGTGGCCGCCGTGCTGCTCGTGCCCGTCGCCATGGCCGACCCGCCGTCCAGCGGGCCGTCGCTCGCCGCGGCGGGATCCGTGGTCGCGCTCGGCCTCTTCTGCACCGCCGCCGCGCTCGCGTTCTACGGGTTGCTGATCGCGGAGGTGGGCGCCGGCCGCGCGCTCGTGATCACCTACATCAACCCGGTGGTGGCGGTGGGGCTCGGCGTGGCGATCCTCGGCGAGCGGCCGGGGCCTGGCGCGATAGCGGGCCTGCTGCTGATCTTGGCCGGCTCGTGGCTCTCCACAGACGGCCGGCTACCGCCGAGCCTGGCCGCGGCCGTGGGCCGGATGCGCTGGCGCGGCGCCCGCAGTAGTGGCGGTCCCGAAGGGGCCACCGTGGACCCGGCTAGCGCTCGCCCTTGACCAGGTCGAAATCGGCGAGCCAGATTTCCGTGATCGGTGTCCCGGGCTTGCTGTAGTCGGCGGCCACGTACGTATAGACGCCCGGACCCGTCCAGCCGTGGCAGCGCGGGAACGGAACCGGCTCGTCCTCTCCTGCGTCGCCTTCGTCGCAGCTGAGCCGCGGGTAGGCGTCGCGCAGCAGCGAGATGCTGTCCCCTGGGCCAACGCCGCGGGAGAGGCGTGCGCGCCGGTCGACCACCTCGAGGTAACGGACGCCGCGACTGTCCGCCGCGAAGAAGAGCCTCTTGTAGGCCAGATCCTGCTCCTTAGGGAGTCTGGGAAGGACGACAGGTCCCAGAAAGGAGTCGCCGCTCTCGTCCAGCGGCCCGATGCCGCCGCGCGGATTGGCGCGCCCCGGCTCGCCCAGCACCGACCTCACGCGCGCGGCCGGATCCCCGAGAGCCACATCGCCCACAGTGCCGCGCCGCTCGTCCACCACAAGCGGCCGGGTGCCGTGCACGCGGACGGTGCGGTGCTTCTGCACCCACGCGACGGCGGGCGCCACCAGTCCCACCGCAATGGCGAGACCTGCCGCGGGCGCGATCCAGGCGGTGCTCGCCCGTTTTGTCAGACGGCGCGCGGCCACGCCAACCGCAATCGCCACCACCGCGGCGACCACCGCGAAGGGAGTGGCGACGATCAGCACCGGCTCGTTCGACAGCGCCGTCGCCGCGATCACTATGGGCAGGTAGACGAGACCGAGCAGCGACCAGGGGAAGCGATCAAGCACGAAGCCGAGGCCCAGGGAAGGGACGACCACACCGACTAGCACGAGCCACGGCGAGACCGGATAGCGCTCGACGGCCGCCGCAGCCAGCAGGAAACCGGCTGCTGACGCAGCCATCCACACCCCCGCCCACGCGAGTTCGTTTCGCGGCCGTGCGCCCACCCCGACTCGGCATCCTACGGTCGCGCGCGCCCCGGTAAGGTCGCTTCCATGGGCGAACGAACGGAGTACACACCGGGCACCTTCTCCTGGGTCGACCTCACCACCTCGGACCAGGAGGGCGCGAAAGCCTTCTACGCCGGCCTATTCGGCTGGACCGCGGACGACCGTCCCGTGAGCGACGGCGTCTATTACTCGATGCAGCAGATCGACGGCAAGAGCGTGGCCGCGATCTCGCCACAGCCGCAGCAGCAGCGCGAGGCAGGTGCGCCGCCACTGTGGAACTCGTACATCACCGTCGCCAGCGCGGATGACGCCGCTGGCAAGGCCGGTGATCTCGGGGCAACCGTGCATGCGCCGCCCTTCGACGTGATGGATGTGGGCCGCATGGCGGTGATCCAGGACCCGCAGGGTGCGTTCTTCATGGTCTGGGAGCCGAAGACGACGATCGGGGCTGAGCTCGTGAACGTGCCGGGAGCCTTCTGCTGGAACGAGCTGTACACGTCCGACCTCGACGGTGCGAAGAGCTTCTACGGCGGGCTGTTCGGTTGGGAGTGGAACGAGTTCGAGCAGTCGCCCGAGCCGTACTTCGTGATCATGAACCAAGGGCACGGCAACGGCGGTGTCCGCGGTGTCGGCCAGACTGGCATGCCACCCAACTGGCTCGTTTACTTCGCGGTGGATGACATCGACGCGGGCGCGAGCAAGGTGAACGAGCTCGGCGGCGGGACGCTCCTCGAGCCGACGGACATCGGAATAGCGAAGATCGCGATCGTGCGGGATCCGCAGGGCGGCGTGTTTGCGCTGTACGCCGGCCAGCTGGAGGATTAGCTCCTAGCTCCTGGCTCCTGGCTGCTGGCAGCAAGCAGCTAGGAGCCGGCAGCTGTGTCAGCCACCAGCTGCGCAAGTAGGGCTGACATACCGCCTTCGGCAAATGCTTTGCGCTGCCTGTCGGCGCCGCCGCCCTCGCTCAGGATGCGGTCGATCTCCTCGAGCGGCGCTTCGGCGTCCAGCTCGCGCAGGTGCTGGCGGGCCAGCTCCACGGCGTCGCGCGCCATTGCGTGCACGGGTTGGAGGCGGCCGCCGCCGTAGAGGCGCGCATCGAGCCCGTGGGTGGTGGCCCAGAAGATCGACTCTTCGATGGGCTCGCGGTCGAGCCATTCGCGCCGCGGGCTGAGCGCCTCGTGGATCGCCAGCCCGT
>DATEPK010000366.1:0-3685 GCA_035273245.1 Thermoleophilaceae bacterium | reverse complement strand
GTTGCCGCCCGAGTCCTGCGCAGCCACCTGAATGCCGTTGTCCCCGTTCGCGCTCTGGCCCTTGATCGTCCAATCGCGCAGCATGAGCCCGCCGGGCGAGTAGGCGTAGAGGTGCGACGGCCCGTTGGCGCTGCCGCTCGCGTTCGTGAACGTGCCCACGTAGATGGTCCGGTCCGGCGCGACCAAAGTCAGGGCCGGATAGCCGGGCGGCGGCACGTGTGCCAGCACGCCTATATCCCACTTTTGACGAGCGCTCGCTATAGCTGGCGCGAGTAGCAGCAGGCAGAGGGCAGTCGGCAGGGCCTTCCTCATAGCTCCGACAGCACTTCGCCGGCCGCGCGCTCGCCGGCGCGCACACCGCCGTCCATGTAGCCGTTCCAGTACGTGGACGTCTCGGTGCCCGCCCAGTGGACCTTTCCGCACGGCTCCCGCAGCGCCTCGCCGAAGTCGAACAGCACGCCCGGCGACAGGATCGACACCGGGCAGCCGCGCGTCCACTGCTCGCCCGACCAGTTCATCAGCACGAAGTCGCGCGGGCTCTTTGCCTTGTCGCCGAAGTAGTTGGCGAAGCTCTGGAGCGCCGCGGTGCGCTGATCGGCCGGCGAGAGCTTGGTGAACTGCCGCGCCTCGTGGCCGCCGATGAAGCCCATCATCACGCCCGGCGATCCGTCGGGCGGAGAGTTGTCGAAGGTGATCTTCGCGGGGCCTGTTGTGGACACAGCCTGGCCGGTGAGACCATCCGCACGCCAGAAGGGCTCGTCGTAGATCGCCTCGGCCTTCATCAGCGTGCCCATGGCCATGTGCTGTGTGAGCTGGTCGCGCAGCGGCGGGAGCAGCGGCGCGTACTCGATCCGCCCGGCGATCGGCGGCGGCACTGCCACGATCACCTGCTGGGCGGAGTAGGTGCCGCTGTCCGCGGTCACCACCACGCTGCTGCCGGTCTGGTCGATCCGGCGCACCGGCGAATTGAGTCGCACGGAGTTGCCGAGCTGCTGAGCGATCCGCAGCGGAATCAGCTGCGATCCGCCCACGAAGCGGCTCTCCTGCGCGCCGCCGCTCGTTGAGAAGTTGCGCTCGAAGGTGCCCGGGTTCGACTCGTTGCCCGAAGCGGCGATGTAGAAGAGCGCGTACAGCAGCGAGATGTCGCGCTGCTCCGCCCCGAAGATCGCCTCGAGCGCGGCGGACACCAGGTCCTGCACCTGCGGGTTGATCTCGTTGTCCTTGATCCAGCTCCAGAGCGTCTGGCTGTCCCACTCCTCGGCGTTGTCCGCACGCCACGGCGCGTCCACCGGCACCTTCTGGGACATCAGGTCGATCTGCTCCACCAGCTTGATCACGTCCGCGTCGATGAGCGGGTCGATCGGAACGGCGCCGGTGGGCAGCTTGTCGCTGAACGTCGAGCGCTGGCCGTCCTTGTAATAGACGTTGTCGCCGGTGTCGTAGGCCTTGAAGGTGTCAACGCCCATGTCCTTGGCGAGGGCGAGAATGTGGTCCTGGGTGGGGCCGACGAACTGGGCTCCCAGCTCGGTCACCTTGCCGCCGCCGATGTCGTGATTGAGGATGCGGCCGCCAACGCGGTCGCGCGCCTCGAGCACGATTACCGACTTCCCGGCGGCCGCAACGTTGCGCGCGGCGGTGAGCCCCGAGATGCCCGCCCCCACCACGATCACGTCGGCCGTGTTGTTCGCGGGCGCGCCGCCTGGCCGCGGCCCCCGCGCCGCCTTCGCCACCGATGGCAGCGCCGCGCCTATGCCCATCACCGCTGCGGCGCCGAGCGCGCGGCGGCGTGTGATTCCGTTCTCCTGCTGCTGAGCGCCCGCGCCCGCGCGCGGGTCTTCGCCGGTCCCCTGCAAACCGTTACCCCCTGCCGAAAACTGAAACTTCCTTCGCTTTCAGAAGAGATAACAGATGGCGCTCGCCGAGGTCGCAGTACGATCCCGCGCCTGTGGCAGGCTTGGAGGAGCAGCGCGAGCAGGTGGCGGCGGCAAGCCGGCGCCTCGCGGCGGAGGGGCTCACGCCCGGCACTGCCGGGAATGTGAGCGCACGCCACGACGACCGCGTGGCCATCTCGCCGACCGGCGCGGTGCTCGCTGAGCTCGATGCGGCCGAGGTGGCGGTGGTCGACCTCGAGGGCAACCAGCTAGACGGTCCGCTCGCCCCCACCTCGGAGCTCGAGCTTCACCTCGGGGTCTACCGCCGCTACGACGCGGGTGCCGTGGTGCACACTCACGCGCCCATGGCAACGGCGATCGCGTGCGTCCTAAAAGACGAGCTGCCGTGCGTCCACTACCAGATGCTCATGCTCGGCGGAGCGGTGCCGATCGCGCCCTACCGCACCTTCGGCACCTCCGCGCTGGCCGAGGCCGTGCTCGAGGCGCTGGAGGGACACACCGCCGCCTTGATGGCCAACCACGGCGCGATCACCTACGGCTCGGACATGGGCGGCGCCGTGGAGAACATGCTGCTGCTCGAGTGGGCGTGCTCGGTGTACTGGCACGCCGCCGCGCTCGGCAAGCCCAGCGTGCTCGACCGGGAGCAGCTCGACGCCGTGGTGCAGCAGTTTGTGAGCGGCTACGGGCGAACGGAGGAGCGCTCGTGAAAGCGGTGGCGATGGGAGTGCACGTGCTCGACGTACTCGTGCGCCCGGTGGAGCGGATCCCGGAGGGGCAGGGCGGCGAGCTGGTGGAGCAGATCAAGATCACGGCCGCCGGCTCCGCGGGTGGGACGGCGCTGATCCTGTCCAAGCTCGGGGCGGAGGTGCTCAGCGCGGGCGCCATCGGTGCCGACGCCGCGGGCGACATGCTGCTCTCGCTCTTGCAGCGCGACGGCGTGAACACCTCACTGCTCGTGCGCCGCGACGATGCCCAGACGTCCGCCACGGTGCTGCCCATCCGCCCGAACGGCGACCGTCCCGCGCTCCACGTGGTGGGCGCGAACGCTTCGTACGGCCCGGACGACGTGGCGTGGGACGCGCTCGACGGCTGCACCCATCTGCACCTGGGCGGCCCGGAGTTCATGGGCGGCGAGGCCGCGGCGAAGATCCTGTCTCGCGCGCGCGAGCAGGGCGCCGTCACCTCGGCGGACATCCTCGCGCCAGGCGAGGGGCTGCTCGACTGGATCGGTCCCGCGCTCCCGGAGCTCGACTACCTGCTGCCGAACGCCGAGCAGGTGCTGGCGCTCACCGGCAAGCAGGATCTCGCCGAGGGCTGCCGCGAGCTCGTGTCGCGCGGCGCCGGCTGCGTGGCCGCCACGCGAGGTGCCGATGGCGTGCTGGTGGTGGACGCCGAGGGCGAGGAGAGCGTGCCCGCGTTCGAGGTCGACGTGGTGGACACCACCGGCTGCGGCGACGCCTTCTCGGCCGGCTTCCTGCGCGGGCTGGCGCTCGGCCGGTCCCGGCGCGACGCGGCGCTGCTCGGCTGCGCAACGGCCGCGCAGGTGGCGCAGGGCCTAGGCACAGACCACGGCGATTACGACCTCGCCGCGGTCGAGCAGCTCGCCGCCGGCAGCTAGCAGCTCGAAACGCCGCTGAACGGCAGCAATAAAGGTGCCGCCGGAAGGTCGGCTGAAGGATTGGGGTGGCCCGGAGCGCCAAATCCTTCAGCGGAGGGGTCCGACATGCCTTCGCGCGCGCTACCGAGTTAGGCAAAAAAGTTGACCACACGGCAACGGAATTGCTCCACGGTCA